>NZ_JBJXIB010000173.1:0-9083 GCF_046115965.1 Janthinobacterium sp. CG_23.3
GTTGCATGATTTTCTCCTAAGTTGATTCTTCGAACCTTCACTTTAGGATTAATTTGCGTCTTTTGCCGACCCGCCTTCATTCATAGTATCTACGGTTGCGGTCTCATGCGGAGCCGGGTTTTTGCTGTTAGCCGGTCTACACCTTCAGGAATTCTTCGCGGCCGCCGAGCCAGCGCGCCAGGTGCGCTTCGACCGTGGCCGCGCTGTCGGCGCCGTTGGCGTGCAGCAGGTCGTGCGCGACGTCCCGGGCCTGGTCGACCAGCCACTGGTCGGTTTCCAGATCGGCGAAGCGCAGCATGGCCTGGCCCGACTGGCGCGCGCCGAGGAATTCCCCCGGTCCGCGGATCTCCAAATCCTTGCGCGCGATTTCGAAACCGTCGGTGGTTTCGCGCATCGTCATCAGGCGTTGCCGCGCCACGCCGCCCAGCGGGCCCTGGTACAGCAGCAGGCAGGCGCTGGCCGCCGAGCCGCGCCCGACCCGGCCGCGCAGCTGGTGCAGTTGCGACAGGCCGAAACGCTCGGCGTGCTCGATCACCATCAGCGAGGCGTTCGGCACGTCGACGCCCACTTCGATGACGGTGGTGGCCACCAGCACGTGTATCTGGCCGGCGCTGAAGCCGTCCATCACTTCCTGCTTCTCCGCCGTTTTCATGCGCCCATGCACCAGCCCCACTTGCAGGTCCGGCAGCGCCTCTGCCAGCATGGCGTGGGTGTCGGTGGCCGTTTGCAGTTGCAGCGCCTCCGACTCTTCGATCAGCGGACAGACCCAGTACACTTGCCGGCCTTCCAGCGCGGCGGCGTAGACCCGTTCGATGACTTCGTCGCGCCGGTTCTGGTCGATCGAGCGCGTGACGATCGGGCTGCGTCCCGGCGGCAGTTCGTCGATCACCGACACTTCCAGGTCGGCGTAGTAGGTCATCGCCAGCGTGCGCGGGATCGGCGTGGCGGACATCATCAGCTGGTGCGGCACGGCGTCGGCGTCGCCCTTGTTGCGCAGGGTCAGGCGCTGGCCGACGCCGAAGCGGTGCTGCTCGTCGACGATCACCAGGCCCAGCCTGGAAAACTGTACCGCGTCCTGGATCAGCGCGTGGGTGCCGATGACCAGTTGCGCCTGGCCCGATTCGATCAGCGCCTGCGCCGCCAGCTTGTCTTTTTTCTTCAGGCTGCCGGTGAGCCAGGCCACGGTCACGCCGAGCGGCTCCATCCACGCGGCGATCTTGCGGAAGTGCTGGTCGGCCAGGATCTCGGTGGGCGCCATCAGCGCCGCCTGGTAGCCGCTGTCGATGGCTTGCGCCGCCGCCAGCGCCGCCACCACGGTCTTGCCGCTGCCGACGTCGCCCTGCAGCAGCCGCTGCATCGGGTAGGGGTGGCGCAGGTCGGCGCGGATTTCCTCCAGCACGCGCGCCTGCGCCCCGGTCAGTTTGAACGGCAGCCCGGCCAGGAAGGCGGCCGACAGCGCGCCCACCCGCGGCAGCGCGGCCGCGCCCTTGGAGCGGCGCGCCCGCTGCGCGCGCTTCAGCGACAGCTGCTGCGCCAGCAGTTCGTCGAATTTCATACGCACCCAGGCCGGGTGCGAGCGGTCGCTCAGCGCGCTCTCGTCGACTTCCTGCGGCGGGTAGTGCAGCAGGCGCACGGCCGGCTCGAAGTCGCTCAGGCGCATGTCCTCGACCAGCGCCGGCGGCAGCGTGTCGTGCCAGTCGATGCGCGTCATGGCGTCGTTGATGGCGCGCCGCAGGATCGGCTGGGACAGGCCCTCGCCGGACGGGTAGACCGGCGTCAGCACGGTTGGCAGCGGCGCGCCCTCGTTGACCACCTTGTAGCCGGGGTGGACCATTTCGGCGCCGAAGAAGGCGTGCTTGAGTTCGCCGCGCGCGCGAATCCGCGTGCCCTCGGCCAGTTGCTTGACCTGGCTGCCGTAGAAGTTCATGAAGCGCAGCAGGAGGTTGCCGCTGTCGTCGGCGATGGTGACCAGCAATTGCCGACGCGGCTTGTAGCCGACCTCGCATTTAGTCACCACGCCCTCGACCTGCGAGGACACGCCGCCGTGCAGGCAGGCTTCGCGGATCGACACCACCTTGGTCTCGTCCTCGTAGCGCATGGGCAGGTGCAGCACCAGGTCCATGTCGGTGCGCAGGCCCAGCTTGGCCAGCTTGCTCTCGTTGCTGACTATTTTCTTGGCGGTTTTTGGCTTCGGAGCGGACATATCGGAAGAATAGGGGCGGCTAGCGTAAAATAGAGGGTTGGCCCACGCGCAGCAACGCGCCGGGGCGGGCTGGTATTGTACGACCTGTATAGGCGCACAGTATAGTGCCTGCCCGCCGTTCGTGCATTCCTAATAATTCTTGAAGCAAACGCATGTATTCGCTCTCCGATTTCGATTTTGATTTACCCCCAGAAAATATCGCGCAACTGCCGCTGGCGCAGCGCAGCGCCTCGCGCCTGCTGCACCTGGACGGCGACGCCCTGGTCGACCGCGGCTTCGCCGACATCGTCGCGCAATTACAGGCCGGCGACCTGCTGGTCATGAACGACACCCGCGTGCTGAAGGCGCGCTTCTTCGGCGTCAAGGAAAGCGGCGGCAAGATCGAGGCGCTGGTCGAGCGCGTGCTCGACAGCCGCACCGTGCTGGCCCAGGTGCGCGCCTCGAAGTCGCCGCCGCCGGGCTGCAAGATGCGCCTGGCCGACGCCTTCGACGTCACCGTCGGCGCACGCGCCGGCGAGTTCTTCACGCTGCATTTCGACGCCGACGTGTTCGAGCTGATCGAGGCGCACGGCCGCCTGCCGCTGCCGCCGTATATCGAGCACGCCGCCGACGAGTTCGACGAAACGCGCTACCAGACCGTGTTCAACAGGGTGCCGGGCGCGGTCGCCGCGCCCACCGCCGGCTTGCATTTCGACCAGGCCCTGCTGGACCAACTGAAGGCCAAGGGCGTGCAGTTCGCCTACGTTACGCTGCACGTCGGCGCCGGCACCTTCCAGCCGGTGCGCGCCGAGGTGCTGGCCGAACACAAGATGCACACCGAGTGGTATACGCTGGCGCAGGAAACCGTGGACGCGGTACGCGCGGCCCAGGCCGCCGGGCGCGACGTGGTGGCGGTCGGCACCACCAGCCTGCGCGCGCTGGAGTCGGCCTCGCAAAGCGGCACATTGGTCGCCGGCAGCGCCGACACGGCCCTGTTCATCACGCCCGGCTACCAGTTCAAGACGGTGACGCGGCTGATTACGAATTTCCACTTGCCCAAGTCGACCCTGCTGATGCTGGTGTCGGCCTTCGCCGGCTACGCGCAGATCCGCGCCGCCTACGCCCACGCCATCGCGCAGAACTACCGCTTCTTCAGCTACGGCGACGCCATGTTGTTGACGACGCAGTCGCGCGCGCCGCGCACCCCGGAATAATTTACGAAAGATTAAGAATGCTGGATTTTAAGTTACTCAAGACCGACACGAGCGGCCTGACCAACGCGCGCCGCGGCACGCTGACCTTGAACCATGGCGTGGTGCAGACGCCGATTTTCATGCCGGTCGGAACCTACGGCTCGGTCAAGGCGATGTCGCCGCTGGAGTTGAAGGAAATCGACGCCCAGATTATCCTGGGCAACACCTTCCACCTGTGGCTGCGCCCGGGCAACACCGTCATGGAAAAATTCGGCGGCCTGCACGACTTTATGGGTTGGAACAAGCCGATCCTGACCGATTCCGGCGGTTTCCAGGTGTTTTCGCTGGGCGCGATGCGCAAGATTACCGAAGAGGGCGTGCATTTCTCGTCGCCGATCAACGGCGACAAGCTATTCCTGTCGCCGGAAGTGTCGATGCAGATCCAGCGCGGCTTGAATTCCGACATCGTCATGCAGTTCGACGAGTGCACCCCGTATGAAATCCAGGGCCGCCCCGCCACCATCGAGGAGGCGGCGACGTCGATGCGCATGTCGCTGCGCTGGGCGCAGCGCTCGAAGGACGAGTTCGTCCGCGGCGAGAACCCGAACGCGCTGTTCGGCATCGTCCAGGGCGGCATGTTCGAGCATCTGCGCGACGAGTCGCTGGCCGGGCTGGAGGAGGTCAACTTCCCCGGCATCGCCATCGGCGGCCTGTCGGTCGGCGAGCCGAAGGAAGACATGATGCGCATGCTGGCCCACATCGGGCCGCGCCTGCCGGCCAACAAGCCGCACTATCTGATGGGCGTGGGCACGCCGGAAGACCTGGTCGCCGGCGTCTCCAATGGCATCGACATGTTCGACTGCGTCATGCCGACCCGCAACGCCCGCAACGGCTGGCTGTTCACCCGCTTCGGCGACATCAAGATCAAGAACGCCCGCTACAAGGAAGACAAGGCGCCGCTCGACGAAACCTGCTCGTGCTACGCCTGCCGCAACTTTTCGCGCGCCTACCTGCACCATCTGCACCGCTCCAAGGAAATCCTCGGCGCGCGCTTGAACACCATCCACAATCTCCATTACTATCTGGACCTGATGCGGCAGATGCGCGAGGCGCTCGACGAAGAGCGTTTCCACGCCTTCACGCTGCAATTCCACGCCGAGCGGGCGCGCGGGGCTTAAGACGGGCTTAATTCGCGCCGGGTCTTGTAAAAAGATTTATACCCGCCACATAGGCGGGAGCGTCCGCGCGCTGCGGCCAGTGCTAGAATACAGCGCTAATTTTTCAAACTGACTAGAATCGGAGTTCCTGTGTTCATTTCCAACGCTTACGCACAATCCCCCCTCGACGGTCTCGGCCTGAGCAGCAATATGACGAGCTTCCTGCCGCTGGTGCTGATGTTCGTGGTCATGTACTTCCTGATGATCCGTCCCCAGCAAAAACGCGCGAAAGAGCAAAAGGCGATGATGGACGCGCTGGCCAAGGGCGACGAAGTGGTCACCGCCGGCGGCGTGCTGGGCAAGGTCGCCAAGGTCACCGACGGCTATGTCACGGTCGAAGTGGCGACGGGCACCGAAATCGTCGTGCAAAAGAGTTCCATCACGATGCTGCTGCCTAAAGGCACCCTGAAGGCGCTGTAATACCGTTTCGGGCCGCCACAAGCGGCCCGATGTGACGCCTCCGACGCACAACACTGAACGCTGAACCAAATATGAATCGCTACCCTGTCTGGAAATACATCCTTATCGCCGTCGCCGTGTTGCTGGGCGCCCTGTATACGGCGCCGAACTATTTCGGCGAGTCGCCCGCGCTGCAAGTGACGAGCGGCAAATCGACCGTCAAGGTGGCGAGCGAGCTGACGGCCCGGGTCGAAGCGGTGTTAAAGCAAGAAAATGTTGCATCGGAAGGCGTCAGCTTCGACAACGCCGGCACGCGCGCCTCGGTGCGCATCCGCTTTGCCGACCCCGACACCCAATTCAAGGCGAAACTGCTGCTGGAAAAGGGTTTGAACCCGGACGCCAGCGACCCGACCTACCTCGTCACCGTCAATCTGCAACCGAATACGCCGAAGTGGATGCAAAAGCTGCATGCCTTGCCGATGTACCTCGGCCTGGATTTGCGCGGCGGCGTGCATTTCCTGATGCAGGTCGACACCAAGGCGGCGTTGAGCAAGCGCGTCCAGGGCATCCAGGCGGCGGCGCGCAGCGCCCTGCGTGACAAGAACGTGCGCCACGCCGGTATCGAGCGCGTCGGCGACGTCATCGAGATCAAATTCCGCGACGCCGACACCCGCAACAAGGCGAAAGACGTGCTGGCCGGCCAGATGGCCGACCTGGCCTTCGCCGACAGCGCCGACGGCGCCGACCTGAAGCTGAGCGTGACGCTGAAGCCGACCGCGCTCAAGCAAACCATCGACGACGGCGTCAAACAAAACATCGCCACGCTGTCCAAGCGCGTCAACGAGCTGGGCGTGGCCGAGCCTATCATCCAGCAGCAGGGCCCGGACCGCATCGTCGTCCAGTTGCCCGGCGTGCAAGACGTGGCGCGCGCCAAGGCCATCATCGGCCGCACCGCCACGCTGGAAGTGCGCATGGTCGACGAAAGCGTCACCCCGGGTTCCGAGCTGAGCGCGGCCATTCCGTTCAACTCGGAACTGTTCACCGTCGGCAAGGGCGTGCCCGTCGTGCTGTCGAAAGACGTGGTGCTGACCGGCGACTATATTTCCAGCGCCGACGCGACGTTCGACCAGAACCAGCAGCCGGCCGTGTCGATCGACCTGAACGGCGACGGCGGGCGCAAGATGCGCGAAGCCACGCGCGAGCGCGTCGGCAAGAAAATGGCCATCGTGCTGTTCGAAAAGGGCAAACCCGAAGTGCTGTCGGTGGCGACCATCCAGAGCGAACTCGGTTCGCGCTTCCAGATCACCGGCATGGGCGCGGCCGAAAATTCGACCGAACTGGCGCTGCTGCTGCGCTCGGGCGCGCTGTACGCGCCGATGACGGTGGTCGAGGAACGCACCATCGGGCCGCAACTGGGCGCCGAAAACATCAAGAAGGGCCTGTATTCGACGGTGTACGGTTTCGCCGCGATCGCCGTCTTCATGATCCTCTATTACATGATGTTCGGTTTCTTCAGCGTGCTGGCGCTGGCCTGCAACCTGTTGTTCCTGATCGCGCTGCTGTCGATGCTGCAAGCGACGCTGACCTTGCCGGGTATCGCCGCGATCGCGCTGGCGCTGGGTATGGCGATCGACGCCAACGTGCTGATCAACGAGCGCATCCGTGAAGAGCTGCGCGGCGGCGCCTCGCCGCAGGCGGCCATCTCGGCCGGTTTCGACCGCGCCTGGGCCACCATCCTCGACTCCAACGTGACCACGCTGATCGTCGGCCTGGCGCTGCTGCTGTTCGGTTCGGGCGCGGTGCGCGGCTTCGCGGTCGTGCATTGCCTGGGCATCATGACGTCGATGTTCTCGGCCGTGTTCGTCTCGCGCGGCGTCGTCAACCTCTGGTACGGCCGCAAGAAAAAGCTGACCTCGGTCGCCATCGGCACGGTGTGGATCCCGGGCCTGTCCAAGTAAGCAGCCAGTATTCAGCCAGTACCCGGCGCGCGGCGCCGGGTGCGCAATCAGAACTCAGAGGATTTCATGGAATTTTTCCGGATCAAAAAAGACATTCCCTTCATGCGCCACGCGTTGATTTTCAACGTGATCTCGGCGCTGACCTTCGTGGCCGCCGTGTTTTTCCTGCTGCACAAGGGCTTGCACCTGTCGGTCGAGTTCAAGGGCGGCACCGTGATGGAGGTGAAATACCCGAAAGCGGCCAACCTGGAGTCGATCCGCCACACGCTGGAAGGCATGGGTTACACCGAACCGGGCGTGACCAGCTTCGACACCGCGCGCGACGTCATGATCCGCCTGCCGGTGATCAAGACGATCAGCGGCGAGAACAGCTCGCAGATGGTGTTCGACGCGCTGTGCAAGGCCGAGCAGGGTTCCGCCAAGAAAATGGAAAGCGTCACCGAGAAGGGCGAGCATATCGTCAAGACCGGCTGCGCCGACGCCTCCGGCGCCGAATCGCTGGCGTTGCAGAAGGTCGAGTTCGTCGGTCCGCAGGTGGGCGAGGAGTTGGCGCAAAACGGCTTGAACGCGCTGGTGATGGTGATCATCGGCGTGATGATCTACCTGGCCATCCGCTTCGAGTGGAAATTCGCGGTCGCGGCGATCGTCGCCAACTTGCATGACGTCGTCATCATTCTCGGCTTCTTCGCCTTCTTCCAGTGGGAATTCTCGCTGACGGTGCTGGCGGCGGTGCTGGCGGTGCTGGGTTACTCGGTCAACGAGTCGGTGGTTATTTTCGACCGTATCCGCGAAAACTTCCGCAAGCAGCGCAAATCGTCGGTGCAGGAAGTGATCGACAACGCCATCACCAGCACGATTTCGCGCACCATCATCACCCACGGTTGCACCCAGATGATGGTGCTGTCGATGCTGTTCCTGGGCGGCCCGACCCTGCACTACTTCGCCATCGCGCTGACCATCGGTATCTGCTTCGGTATCTACTCGTCGGTGTTCGTCGCCGCGGCAGTGGCGATGTGGTTGGGCGTCAAGCGCGAAGATTTGATCAAGCCGATCAAGGAAAAAGACGAGACCGACGGCGCCGTGGTGTAAGGCAAGCTGGTTTCAACAAAAAGGGACAGCGCGAGCTGTCCTTTTTTTGTGCCTTGCTCAGAATATTCGCTGGAATCGGCCCGGCGATAGTTTGTTGGCATACTTATTTGAAAATATAGGTACTTATGTGGGCGAACGTACAGTACGCGGGTGGCGCTGCAGTTATAGTGGAGCTGTCTCTTTCAGGACATCCCTAGTTTTGGACTTGGCCCGCTCTCCAGCGGGCTTTTTTTGTGCGCCCAGCATGGGCGCATTCTTGCGGGTGCAAGTCCCGTCGCGAGCTGACCACAGCGAGCGAAGTGAAGCGCAACTGCGGAAGGGCGACCGACCGTGGGGAGGAAGCGTGGATCGAAACTGCGAGCCGATGTACAAGAATCGGATAGAAGGCGCTGCCGAGCAGGACGAGCGGGCAAGAAACCGCGAAGTTCTTGTGGTCAAGGCGAAGCGGCGTAAATCCGGCGGTTGTGCAGTGAAGGAGTGCGTTCTTACCTGGGGAGATCTCGCTTCATGCCTGAAAGGGCGACGGTGGAAGCCGGAGCGAGAAGTCAGCAGAGGCCTTAGTAGCTGCCAAGAACGGGGCGAAGAGCCAAACGAGAAGGAGCGTTAAACCACCATGTCGATGAGAAAAGCCTTGCATCAGATGTCCGCGTCAGCGGAGCGGTGTGTGGCAGGTGGCGGTGAAGCCGTCGTCCAAGCACGCAGCGATGAAGCTGGTCCCACGCGGCATGGCACGGTGAGCGCAGGGCTGGGCCTGCTTGCGCAGGTGCTGGCGAGAGAGAACATGCAACGTGCGTGGAAACGCGTGAAGGCGAACAAGGGTGCAGCAGGCGTCGATGACATGGACATCTCCACGACTGGCCGCTATTTGGTGAGCGCATTGCCGAACATCAGGAGAGAATTGATGGCAGGCACGTACCGGCCCAGTCCGGTACGTCGCGTCGGCATTCCCTAGCCAGACGGCAGCGAACGGGAGTTGGGGATACCCACCGTAGTCGACCGGCTGATTCAACAGGCTGTTCTGCAAGTGCTGCAACCGCTGCTCGAT
>NZ_JBJXIB010000174.1:0-9038 GCF_046115965.1 Janthinobacterium sp. CG_23.3
TCGTCAACCCCCTGATTTTCCTGCAACGCCGTTTCCGGCGCTCCCCGTTGCGCTGCAACTACTTGATTTCGCTACTGTTTCAGCGGGGAGGCGAATCATATCAAAGTCCGTCGAACTTTGGCAAGCGCTTTTCCAAGAAAGCGTGCATGCCCTCTTTTTGGGCCGGCGTGCCGAACGCCGCGTGGAACAAACGACGTTCGTAGGCAACGCCTTCGGTCAGCGTGGTTTCGAAGGCGCGGTTGACGGCGTCCTTGATCATCATCGCCACCGAAGTTGGCATGGCGGCGATGGTCGCGGCCGCAGCCAGCGCTTCTTCCATCAGCTTGTCGGCGGGAACAACGCGCGACACCAGGCCGATGCGCTCCGCTTCGGCGGCGTCGATGGTACGGGCCGTCAGCAGCAAGTCCATGGCCTTGCCTTTTCCGATGGTACGCGGCAGGCGCTGGGTGCCGCCGGCGCCCGGGGTGACGCCAACCTTGATTTCAGGCTGGCCGAATTTGGCGTTGTCGCCGGCGATGATGAAGTCGCACATCATCGCCAGTTCGCAGCCGCCGCCCAAGGCGTAGCCGGCGACGGCGCCGATGACCGGCTTGCGCACGCGCAGGATGTGTTCCCAGTTGCGCGTGATGTAGTTGTCTTTAAAGGTGTCCGGATAGGTGTAGTCGGCCATCGCCGCGATGTCGGCGCCCGCGGCGAACGCTTTCTCGCTGCCGGTCAGGACGATGCAGCCGATGCTGGCGTCGGCGTCGAACTTGTATAGGGCGTCGCCCAGCTCGTTCATCATGCGTTCGTTCAGCGCGTTGAGCGCTTTCGGGCGGTTCAGGCGAATCAGCGCTACTTTGTCGTGAATTTCGATAATCAGATCTTCGTATTGCATAAGGCTCTCCTATGGGTGGAACACGGTAGCGGCGATTGTAGCGTTTACCCCCCTTCCGCGAGTATGTGCAATTACTCACAGCCGTTCGCGGTGCTGGTAACGGCCTGGAGGCGATGCCGCTTGCCTCGCCGCTGCATACCGTGCGCGCCTGAATCGGCGCGGCAGCCTACACTCGGACATCAGGCAGCAGGAGGCTGGATTTGCACGGCTTTGATATGCATCAAGGTTTTTTTCGCCTCACTTCCATAAGCTGGCTTGTGTACATCCACCGGAGAATTCCATGTTCAACACTATCCTACTGCCCACCGACGGCTCCGCATTATCAGAAAAGGCCACCGTCACGGCGATCCGGTTTGCGCAGCTGAATAACGCCAAGATCATCGGCATCAGCGTGGTGCAGCCGTTTCCATTTTCGCCGATGAGCGACGGTGGCGCCGTCTTCGACGCCGGCCAGTACGAACGCGAGATGCACGAGACGGCGCAGCGCAACCTCGACAAGGTCGGCGTTGCCGCGCGCGAAGCCCAGGTGCCGTTCGAAGGCGTGGTGAGCCTGTCGGCCAGTCCGTACGAGGAAATCGTCGCGACTGCGGAGAAGTATCAATGCGACATTATTATGATGGCCTCGCACGGCCGCAAGGGCTTGAATAAGCTGTTTCTCGGCAGCGAAACGCAGAAGGTGCTGGCGCATACCACGCTGCCGGTGATGGTGTTGCGCTAGGACCGAGGTTTTCATCGGGTTAGCCCAAGGGCCGTTACCCGACAATGTTGGCTTAAAGCAGCGCCTCTCGCGGCTTGCAGGCGCTGGCTTTTTCTTAGCGTTTTGGCGCTTGCTTTGGCAGTAGCACCCACACCATGCCGCTCTGTTTCATGCGGCCGGCGTTTTCCGCCGCTTCGGCGCCGAAGCCGAAGAAGTAGTCGACCCGGATCGCGCCGCGGATGGCGCCGCCGGTGTCTTGCGCCATCACCAGGCGCTGCATCGGGATGTCGCTGTTCGCTTGCGTGGTCGACAGGAACAGCGGCGCGCCCAGCGGCAGGAAGGTGGCGTCGACCGCCACCGAACGCTGCGGCGTCAGCGGCACGCCGAAGGCGCCCTTCGGCCCCACTTTCGGGTCCGGCAGGCGCTCCTCCTTGAAGAACACATAGCTGGGATTGGCGTTGAACAATTCCTGCTGGCGCGTAGGATGGCCGGCGATCCAGGCTTTGATGCCCTGCGCCGAGGCTTGGTCCGCCGTCAGCTCGCCCTTCTCCACCAGGTATTTGCCGATCGACTTGTACGGGTGGCCGTTCTGGTCGGCGTAGGCAACGCGCACCGTTTCCTGCGCGTCGGCCAGTTGCACCCGACCCGAACCCTGCACCTGCAGGAAGAACGCTTCGACCGGATCTTCGACCCACATCAATTCCTTGCCCGTCACCTCGGTGGCGCGTTCGATCTCGGCGCGGGTTGCGTAGGGCAGCACTTTTTTGCCGACCAGGCGGCCGCGCAGGCGCATCCCCTTCAACTCCGGGTAGACGCTGGCCAGATCGACGCTGACCATGTCTTCCGGCACCTTATATAGCGGCGTCTGGTACGGCCCGCCGCGCTTGCGCGCGCCGTGCAGCAATGGTTCGTAATAGCCGGTGACCAGGCCGCTGTTGGCGCCGTCCGCCGCCAGCACCTGGTGCGGCACGAAAAAGGTTTCGAAGAACAGGCGGATGGCGCGTTCCTCGCCGGCGTTGACCTGGCGCGCGATGGTGCACGCCTCTTTCCAGTCGGCGCGCTTGACCAGCACGCCGCACGAGGCCATGAACGCCGGCCACGCCGCGCGCATGTCGTCGCGGCTCCAGCCCGGCAAGGCGGCGAAACCGACCGGCACGAACTGCGGCGCCGGCGCGGCGCTGGCGACGGCCGGCGCGGCGGCGGGCTTGGCCGGCTCCGGCTTGACGATCGGCGCGGGAATGTGCACCGGCGCGGGCGGCACCGGCGTGCTGGTGCAGGCGGCCAGGGAAAGCGCGACGGCGCCCATCGAAACGAGTAAACTACTGCGTGAAAATGACATGGGGAATGATATGTGGCTATTAATGTTGGAAGCGGTGTTTGCGTTTTTCTTGCTGGTCTTCATCGTCTGGTGGACCATGTATTCGGGCCGCAAGCCGAACCGTCCGGCGCAGAAAAAGCAATTGCCCGAGCACAAGCCCGGCGACAAAATCGAGTGACAGAAGTGAAGATGCAATAGGCGGGCGGCCGCGATGCGGGCCGCCCCGGGCCGGCAGTAATCAATGCAGGGTGCGCGGCAGCGACAGCACGAATTCCGGAATCTTGGCCTCGAACTGGTGGCCGTCTTCGGCGACGCAGAAATACTCCCCGACCATTGATCCCTGCGGCGTGGCCAGCGCGGTGCCGCTGGTGTACTCGAACTGCTCGCCCGGTTGCAGCAAGGGCTGGTGGCCGACCACGCCCAGGCCGCGCACCTCGTCGATGTGGTTGTTGGCGTCCGTGATGACCCAGTGGCGCGAGATCAGCTGCGCGCCGACCGTCCCGCTATTCTTGATCGTGATCGAATAGGTGAACACGAAACTGGTGCGGTCGGGGTCCGACTGTTCCGGCAGATATTGCGTGCGGACGGAAACAGTAAATTCATAAGAAGCCATCGAAATTCCTCAAGTAAGCTGTGCCAGCCCGCCGATGCGGGCATGTGACATTGTCAATGACCTGCCATTGCACCCCAAAACGCGGCCGGGCGCAAGGTGTCGCCGGCAAATAGACGCAAGCCGGGGCGACGCCAACGCGCAACCAGCGGGCTGAAAGCGGGCGGCAATCGGGCTAAAAGCGGGCTGCAAGCGGCGATTAAAACAGGTATAGCCGGAGCGCAACACCGCCGCCGGGCGTAAAATAGCGCATCTTTCACCTAGCCCGCCCCTGACCATGCCTACATACCGCATCGCCCCCAGCATCCTGTCCGCCGATTTCGCCCGTTTAGGCGAAGAAGTGCGCAACGTCGTCGCCGCCGGCGCAGACATCATACATTTTGACGTCATGGACAACCATTACGTTCCCAACCTAACCATCGGACCTTTGGTTTGCCAGGCCATTCGTCCACATGTGCAAGTGCCGATCGACGTCCACCTGATGGTCAAACCGGTCGACCGCCTGATTCCGGACTTCGCCAAGGCCGGCGCCAACATCATCACCTTCCATCCGGAAGCGTCGGAGCACCTGGACCGCTCGCTGCAATTGATCCGCGACAACGGCTGCAAGGCCGGCCTGGTCTTCAACCCGGGCACGCCGCTGCACTTCCTCGACCACGTGATGGACAAGATCGACATCATCCTGATCATGTCGGTCAACCCGGGCTTCGGCGGCCAGTCCTTCATCCCGGAAGCGCTGACGAAAATCGCCCTGGCGCGCCGCATGATCGACGAATCGGGCCGCGACATCATGCTCGAAGTCGACGGCGGCATTAAAATCGACAACATCGCCGCCGCCGCCGCGGCCGGCGCCGACACCTTCGTCGCCGGTTCGGCCATCTTCGGCCAGCCCGACTACAAGGCGGTGATCGACGCCATGCGCGCGCAACTGGCGAGCGTCTAAGATGACGGCGGCCAACGTTCTGGGCGGCGTGCGCGCCGCCATCATCGACCTGGACGGCACGATGCTCGACACCGTGCCCGACTTCCACGTCGCCATCAACCAGATGCGCGCCGAGTTCGACCTGGCGCCGATGACGGCCGAACGCATCACGCTGATGGTCGGCAAGGGTTCGGAAAACCTGGTCCGCACCGTGCTGGCGCTCGACTTCGACGAGGCCGGCGTGGCAACGCGCTTCGCCACGGCGATGGACGCCTACCAGCGCCACTACCTGGCCGTCAACGGCGACGTCAGCGTGTTGTACCCGGACGTGCTGGCCGGCTTGGACGCGCTCAAGGCGGCCGGCCTGCGCCTGGCCTGCGTCACCAACAAGCCGATCGCCTTCGCCCTGCCCCTGCTGCGACAAAAAGGCCTGGCCGGCTACTTCGAGATCGTCTACGGCGGCGACTCGCTGGCGCGCAAGAAACCGGACCCGCTACCGCTGACGCAAGTGTGCGCCGACTTCGACCTGGCGCCGGCGCAAGTGGTGGCCATCGGCGACTCGTCAAACGACGCGCAGGCCGCGCGGGCTGCGGGTTGCCCGGTGTTGACGGTGCCCTACGGGTACAATCACGGACACTCTATACATGAAACCGATTCAGATGGTATAGTTGACACGCTGCTTGTAGCCGCTCACTTAATTAGTCTGCACAACCAACCCGCACACTGACCACACACAACATGTTTCTCGACAAAAAACACAATGTTACCCAAACCGGCTCGATTGAGGCCTGGCTTTGGCGACGCTGGCAATCCTGGGCTAAGTAACCCCGTTTTGATTGCTGTCGGCTGCCCACGCGCATCCGGCAGGTTTTTTGCAAACCCACCGCCACACGCAAACCTGGCGGCATGGAGAGAAACATGACCGAACTCGAATTCAAATCGTTGGCCAATGAAGGCTTCAACCGCGTCCCGCTGATCGCCGAGGCGTTCGCCGACCTCGAAACCCCGCTGACGCTCTACCTGAAGCTGGCGCAGACCCAGAACGGCGGCAAGAACACCTTCCTGCTTGAATCGGTGGTCGGCGGCGAGCGCTTCGGCCGCTTTTCCTTCATCGGCCTGCCCGCCACGACGGTGCTGCGCAGCTTCGGCAGCCATACTGAAATCGTCAAGAACGGCGCCGTCATCGAGAGCCACGACGGCAACCCGCTCGACTTCATCGAACAGTACCAGGCCCGCTTCAAGGTGGCGCTGCGCCCCGGCATGCCGCGCTTTTGCGGCGGCCTGGCCGGCTACTTCGGCTACGACACCGTGCGCCACATCGAGAAGAAACTGGCCGACAGCATGCCCAAGGACGACCTGGGCCTGCCGGACATCCAGTTGATGGTGACCGAGGAACTGGCGGTGATCGACAACCTGTCGGGCAAGCTGTACTTGATCGTCTACGCCGACACCACCCAGCCGGAGTCGTTCTCGAAGGCGCGCCAGCGCCTGAAGGACCTGCGCATGATGCTGCGCCGCGGCGTCGACGCGCCGGTGACGTCGAGCTCGGTGCGCACCGAGACCATGCGCGACTTCAGCAAGGAGGACTATTTGAAGGCGGTCGCCAAGGCCCACGAATACGTGATGGCGGGCGACCTGATGCAGGTGCAAATCGGCCAGCGCCTGCGCAAGCCCTACGTCGACTCGCCGCTGACGCTGTACCGCGCGCTGCGCTCGCTGAACCCGTCGCCGTATATGTACTTCTACAATTTCGGCGACATGCAGATCATCGGCGCCTCGCCGGAGATCCTGGTGCGCAACGAGACGGCCGCCGATGGCGGCAAGAAAGTGACGCTGCGCCCGATCGCCGGCACCCGTCCGCGCGGCGCCACGCCGGAGCGCGACGCCGAGCTGTCGGCGGAGCTGCTGGCCGATCCGAAGGAAATCGCCGAACACGTGATGCTGATCGACCTGGCCCGCAACGACCTCGGACGCATTTCCGAAATCGGCAGCGTGAAGGTGACCGACCGCCTGGTGATTGAAAAATACTCGCACGTCCAGCACATCGTCTCGAACGTCGAGGGCGCCCTGAAAAAAGGCCTGTCGAACCTGGACGTGCTGCGCGCCACCTTCCCGGCCGGCACCCTGACGGGCGCGCCGAAAGTGCGCGCGATGGAAGTCATCGACGAGCTGGAGCTGACCAAGCGCGGCATCTACGGCGGCGCCTGCGGCTACCTGTCGTTCGGCGGCGAAATGGACGTGGCGATCGCCATCCGCACCGGCGTGATCAAGGACGGCATGCTGTACGTGCAGGCCGCGGCCGGCATCGTCGCCGACTCGATCCCCGAAATGGAATGGCAGGAAACCGAAAACAAGGCGCGCGCCGTGCTGCGCGCCGCCGAACAAGTGCAAGACGGCCTGGATGGGGAGTTCTAAGATGCTGCTGATGATCGACAACTACGACTCCTTCACCTACAACCTGGTGCAGTATTTCGGCGAGCTGGGCGAAGACGTGCGCACGGTGCGCAACGACGAGATCACGCTGGCCGGGATCGAAGCGCTGCAACCGGACCGCATCTGCATCTCGCCGGGACCGAAAACCCCGGCGCAGGCCGGCGTCTCGGTGCCCATCCTGACGCATTTCGCCGGCAAGCTGCCGATCCTCGGCGTCTGCCTGGGCCACCAGGCCATCGGCGCCGCCTTCGGCGGCCAGGTGATCCGCGCCAAGCAGGTTATGCACGGCAAAACCTCGGCGATCGCCCACACCGGCGTCGGCGTCTTCAAGGGCTTGCCGAGCCCCTTCACGGTGATCCGCTACCACTCGCTGGCGATCGAACGCTCGACGCTGCCGGCCTGCCTGGAAGTGACCGCCTGGACCGACGACGGCGAAATCATGGGCGTGCGCCACAAGGAGTTCGACATCGAGGGCGTGCAGTTCCACCCCGAGTCTATCCTGTCGGAACACGGCCACGCGCTGCTGAAGAACTTCCTGACGCGCTGAGCGGGAGGCCGCCGCGCGCCAATGGCGCGCGCGCCGCGCCGGCCCGTCTACTCCGCTCGTCTCTCCTGCGCCATCACTGAAGAAGGAAGCACCATGCCGATCACCCATCAAGAAGCGCTGCTGCGCTGCATCGAACACCGCGAAATCTTCCACGACGAAATGCTGCACCTGTTCCGCCAGATCATGTCGGGCGACATGTCGCCGACCATGATCGCGGCCCTGACCATGGGCCTGCGCGTGAAGAAGGAAACCATCGGCGAAATCGCCGCCGCCGCGCAGGTGATGCGCGAATTCGCCACCAAGGTGCCGATGGCCGACACCACCAACCTGCTCGACATCGTCGGCACCGGCGGCGACGGCGCCAACACCTTCAACATCTCGACCGCCTCGATGTTCGTCGCCGCCGCCGCCGGCGCGCGCGTGGCCAAGCACGGCGGGCGCAGCGTCTCGTCCTCGTCCGGCAGCGCCGACGTGCTCGAATCGCTGGGCGCCAACATCAATCTGGCGCCCGAGCAGATCGCCCAGTCGATCGCCCAAACCGGCATCGGCTTCATGTTCGCGCCGAACCACCACGCCGCCATGAAGCACGCCGCGCCGGTGCGCCGCGAGCTGGGCGTGCGGACCATTTTCAACATCCTCGGACCGCTGACCAACCCGGCCGGCGCGCCCAACATCCTGATGGGCGTGTTCCACGCCGACCTGGTCGGCATCCAGGTGCGGGTGCTGCAACGCCTCGGCGCGCAGCACGCCATGGTGGTCTGGGGCCGCGATAATATGGACGAGGTCTCGCTCGGTTCGGCCACCATGGTGGGCGAACTGGTGAACGGCGAAATCCGCGAATACGAGATCCACCCGGAAGACTTCGGCCTGCAGATGACCGCCAGCCGCAACCTGAAGGTGGCGGGCGCGGCCGAGTCGAAGGAAAAATTGATGGCGGCGCTGACCGGCGTGCCGGGCGCGGCCTACGACATCGTCGCGCTGAACGCCGGCACGGCGCTGTACGCGGCCGGCGTCGCCGGCTCGATCGAAGACGGCCTGGCGAAGGCGCGCGCGGTGATCCTGTCCGGCGCGGCCAAGGCCAAGCTGGAACAGTTCGTGCAAGTGACGCAGCAACTGGGCGCGCAGGCATAAGCGCCGCCGCCGCAAAACAAAACCCGCGCCGCAAACGGGGTCAGACCCTCGGGGCCTGGCCCCGGCTCTTCGCCCTTGGTTTCAAACGCGTCCCCGGCCCCCTAAAAGAAAGCCCACCATGTTCGGCATCCACGACCTCACCCTGTTCATCGTCTCCGGCTTGCTACTCAACGTCATGCCCGGCCCCGACTCGCTGTTGATCATGGCGCGCAGCGCGACCCAGGGCTGGCGCGCCGGCTCGGCCGCCGCGCTCGGCATCGGCGCCGGCACGATGGTGCACGTGCTGGCCGCGGCAATCGGCCTGTCGGCGCTGCTGGCGACGTCGGCCGCCGCCTTCACCGCCGTCAAATGGATAGGCGCCGCCTACATCGTCTACGTCGGCATCGCGCTGTTGCGCAGCAAACCGGCCCGGGGGGGGGGGGGGGGGGGGGGGGGGGGGGGGGGGGGGGGGGGGGGGGGGGGGGGGGGGGGGGGGGGGGGGGGGGGGGGGGGGGGGGGGGGGG
>NZ_JBJXIB010000175.1:0-8570 GCF_046115965.1 Janthinobacterium sp. CG_23.3
GGTTTTTTCCTTTGAGAAATCGGCACGTTGTAACTCCTGGTCGTTTTTCCTCGGCCTTGGGGCCGGAGGGGGGTGTTTTTTTTTGGTGGGGCTTTTTACGGCCCCCCCCCTCCCCCCCCCACGGGCACAACTACCTGCTTATCCCTCTCCGATGCGCGCCGGCTTCGCCGTCAGCGCGGCACGGCCCGCGCCGCGGCCATGCGCATGCCCGGCGCCGGCGGCTCGGCGGCGGCCGCCGTCTGGTTCGCCAGTTGCAGCGTCTGGGTCAGGTAGGCGAATTCGATGCCTTCGCGCGCGAATCGTTCGAACAGCCCCAGGTTGATCTCCTGCTGGATGTCCATGTAGATCTGGTAGTCGGGGCTGTCGATGAAGTAGACCACTTCGAAGTCGAGCGAGGCCGCCGCGAATTCCTTGAAGTGGGCGCGGTCGAAGTGCGCGTGGGCCTGCTCGACCACGATGGCGCGGACGATCTCCGGGATCGCCCGCAGTTGCCGGGCGCTGCTCTGGTAGGTGACGCCGATGCGGAAGGCGATGCGCCGCGTTTGCATGCACTTGTAGTTGTGGATGCGGCTTTTCAACAGGTCCGAATTCGAGAACACCACTTGTTCGCCGCCCAGGCTGCGCAGGCGCGTGGTTTTCAGGCCGACGTATTCGACCGTGCCAGGCGTGTCGCCGACGATGATGAAGTCGCCGATGACGAACGGTTTGTCGAGTACGATCGAGAGCGAGGAAAACAGGTCGCCGAGGATGTTTTGCAGCGCCAGCGCGACCGCGATGCCGCCGATGCCCAGGCTGGCGACGAGCGTCGTGACGTTGACGCCGAGATTGTCGAGGATCATCAGCGTGGCGAGCAGCCACAGCCCGGTGCGCGCCAAAAAGCCCAGCGCGGCCGTCGAGGTGGTGCTGCCGACGTCGTCCACGCTGCGTTGCTGGCGGTAGCGCGTCAGCCATTCGCGCACGCCGGTGTCGCCCCACAGCGCCAGTTGCAGCAGCACGGTGACGACCACCGCCTGGTTGATGATGCGCTCGCTTTTCGCCGGCAGTTCCAGCGACAGCGTCGCCAGGTACAGCGCCGTGGCCAGGATGAACAGCGGCCTGGTCGACGACAGCACCGCCACGGCGATCTTGTCGACATAGCTGGTGCCGCGGCCGGCCATCATGCCCAGGCGCTTGACGAGGACGATTTTTCCCAGGTAGATGGCGCCGGCGCTGCCGGCCAGCACCGCCAGCGCGGTGCCCCATGGAATCGGCCCGTTGCCGATGAATGTGAATGCCATTGTCGTCGTTCTCCTTGCTTGCGTGGGGCGTCAGGGCGCGAGCGGCGGGGGTGCCTTCGCGCGCCAGTAGAATTCGCAGGGTTGTCCCAGGTATTGGCGGCCCAGCACGGCGGCGCGCATGCCCTCGTCGTCGCCGAACAGCGGTGGCACCTGCGAGGTGTAGTGGCGCAGCAGGTTCATCTTGCCTTCGAGGTCGACCGGCACCACGAAGCGCTCGGCCGGCACCAGGCGCAGGCGCGCCATCGCGGCCTGCGGGCCGTCGCCGTCGCCGCGGCCGCTGCTGGCGTCGGCCACGTAGGGAAAGTCTTCGTAGAACAACAGGCTGGCGCCGGCCGCCGCCAGGCGCAGCGCGACCCGCGCCGTGATCTGGTGGTCGACGTGGTCGCCAATGCCCAGCGGGCTCACCAGCAGAATGCCGCCCAGGTCGAGGCAGATGCGGCGCAGCAGCTGGTGCAGTTCCTCGATGTAGCCGGCGTCGTCGACGTGCGGCGCGATCCAGCGCTCGCGCGCGTTGCGGTAGATTAGTTTGCCGGTGCGGGCGCTGCGCCGGTAGATCGCGTCGGGAAAGCTGAGGTGGACGAAGTCGGCGCGGATCGCGTGCATCGCCGCGATGTCCTCGGCGCGGCGGATGCGCGGGCTGACGTGGCCGCGCCGCGGCGGCCCCTTGCCGGCGCCGCCGTCCGGCGCCGCCGGCGCCGGCGGGTTGCCGCTGCAAATCGTCACCACCAGCGTCGGGACGCCCTGCAGCGCGTGCAGCAGGCCGCCGCAGCTGAGGGCGGCGTCGTCGAGGTGGGGCGAGAGGACCACCACCCGTTCGAAGGCGTCGAAGTCGAGCCGCTCGAGCAGCGCGCGCGGCGGCATCGGCGTCATGCCTGCCACGCGATCAGCTCGCCGTAGGCGGCGCGCGCGCGTTCCAGCATGCGCGCGGCCAGCGCGGCGTCGGCCACCAGCGGGTTGGCGGCCAGCGCCGCCACCCGCGGCGCCAGCGCGGCGCCGGCGGCGGCGCGCGCGCTCAGGCGCTGGTAGCGTTCCAGCTGGCCCGCCAGCGGCGCGAACGAGGCCGGCAGCGCCGGCGCCGGCAGCCGTTCGACGCCGTGGCGCGACAGCCGCACCCGCGTTTCGATCACGCAGTCGGCGGCGAAGGCGTCGCTGGCGCCGCGGTTGGGCAGGTTGAGCACCAGTTCGCGCGGCCGCTCGGCGGCCAGGGCGCGGATGACGTTGACGGCCAGGTCGCCGAAGCCGGCCGCGCCGCGGTACAGCGCCAGCTTCGGCTCGGCGCATGCGGCCTGCTCGGCGAAGTGGCTGTAGTAGCGTTCCAGCGAGGCCGCCACGACGTCGCTGCGCGGGCCGACCCGGCGCGCCTGTTCGACGAACGCTTGCGGATACAGGTAATAGGGCAGGTAGGAATTGGGCCAGTGGCCCGGCGGCTGCGCGCGCGCCAGCGCCAGCGCGTAGGAAAAGCGCAACTGGTGTTCCTCGTCGAACTCGGGCGGCGCCGCCAGCGTCGCCGGAAGCGGACCCAGCGGCGTGCCGCCGACGCTCAGCTCGCTGTACCAGGTCGCGTGGTTCAGGCCGTTGCAACGGGCCGTCGGCTGGCCGTCCAGGCCGAGCGCCCGCGCCAGCGCTTGCAGGTCTTCGTCGGACTGGTCGCACATGCCGATGACGGCCACCTTGCCCTGGTCGGCCAGCGCCTGGGTGACGATGTTGCTGGGGTTGGTGTAGTTGAGCAGGACCGCGCCCGGCGCCAGCGCGTGCATCGCCGCGGCCACGCGCAGCGCCTCGGGGACCGAGCGCAGCGCGTAGAAAAAGCCGCCGGGGCCGACCGTTTCCTGGCCGGGAATGTCGAATTCCAGCGGCAGCGTTTCGTCGATGCGGCGCGCCGCCAGCCCGCCGGGTCGGGTCGAATTGAGCACCAGGCCGGCGCCGCGGACGGCGTCCTCCAGGCTGTGCGCCGGCTCGACCTTGAAGGGCGCGCCGGCGCTGCGCGCCATGCCGGCGCCGAGGCGGGCCACCAGGTCGAGCCGCACGGGGTCGGTGTCGTACAGGCGCACCGTGTGCAGCGGCAGCAGCGCCGCGTGGGCGAGCAGCGCTTGCAGCAGGCCGGGGGTGTAGGCGCTGCCGCCGCCGAGTACCGTCAGGATATCCATCGCATCTCCTTGGCCACGAGGGCTATGCGGGCGGGGTCGTCGAGCACGCCGCCGCGTTGTTGCAAAATGTGGCCGGCGGCCGCGCCGGCCAGGCGCAAGGCCGGCTCGGGCGCGGCGCCGCGGATCAGGGCGGCCAGCAGGCCGGCGCAGAAGGCGTCGCCGGCGCCGGTCGGGTCGCACACGGCGAGCGCCGCCGCCGGCAGGCGCACGCCGTAGCCGTTGAGGGTGCCAAACGCGCCCTGCGCGCCTTGCGTGACCAGCACCGAGCGGGCCGCGCCGGCCAAGTGGCGCGGCGCCTCGGCGACGTCGCCGCAGGCCGCGTGCGCCTCCTTGTCGTTGAGCACCAGCAGGTCCCACGGGCAGTCGCGCCGCGCCGTCAGAGCGGCCAGGCGCGCCGGCGTCCAGCTGCCGCTGACGGCGACCTGGGCGCCGGCGCCGCGCGCGCGCGCCAGCGGCGCGGCCAGCCGGGCCGCCTCCTCCAGCCCCGGCACGTGGATCCAGCGCGCGGGCGGCAGCGTCTCGACCCGCTCCAGCGCGGTGAAGTCGGCGGCGCTGAGGAAGGCGCGCTCGTCGGCGCTGGCGTACACCAGCGAGATGGCCGGGTTGTCGCCGCAGGGCAGGGCGGTGAGGGCGATGCCCAGGCGCCGCGCCAGCAGCGCCAGCGCGTGGTCGGCGACGCCGGCGCCGGCCGGCACGCACAGCGCCACCCGCAGGCCGAGCGCGGCGGCCACGCTGGCGCTGTTCAGGGCGCCGCCGAAACCGAGTCCGATGGTCGACACGAAGCGCTCCTCGCCGGGTTGCGGCGGCGCGCCCGCCGGCACGTGCACCTCGAAATAGGCCAGGCCGGCCACCAGCAGCTCGGCCGCGCCGGTGCCGGCCGGCGCGCTCACGCGGCGGCCCGTTGCTCGGCCAGCGCCAGCGCGTCGCTGGCGTGGGGGCCGCGCGCGACCGCGTCGAGGAAGTCGTCGCCCCAGCGCGTGATGTCGTGCTCGGCGACGATGGCCGCCATGCGCGCGGTGCGGTAGGCGCGCTCGTCCTCGCCCATGGTCAGGGCCTGGTGCAGCGCCGCCGTCATGGCGCCGGCGTCGTAGGGGTTGGTGAGCAGGGCGCCGTGCAGTTCGACGGCGGCGCCGGCGAATTCCGACAGGATCAGCACGCCGGACTGGCCGATGGCCTGCTTGGTGGCGACGAATTCCTTGGCGACCAGGTTGAGGCCGTCGCGTAGCGGCGTGATCCAGGCGATGTCGCAGGCGGCGTAGTGGGCGAGCACCTCCTCGAACGGCAGCGAGCGGTAGAAGTAACGCACCGGCACCCATTCCAGCGTCGAGAAGCGGCCGTTGATGCGGCCGACGATGCGGTCGACTTCGACCCGCAGCGCCTGGTAGATTTCCATGCCGGGCGCGGCCGGGGTGATGACGTTGAGCAGCGTGACCTTGCCGGCGTGTTCCGGGTACTGTTCGAGCAGGCGCTCGAAGGCTTGCAGTTTTTCCAGCGAGCCCTTGACGTAGTCCAGCCGTTCGATCGACACGACCCCGGTGACGCCGCCCAGGTAGTCGCGGATGCCGGCGATTTTCCGCTCGGCTTCCGGCGTGCGCAACTGCTGCGCGATCAGGCCGACGTCGGTGCCGACCGGGTGCGCGCCGAGCGCGACGCGGCGCCCGCCGGCCTCGATGGCCGACGTCATCTTGTCCACCCCGAGGGCGCAGCCGTAGGTCAGGAAGCGCGGCGCGCAGGGTACGCTGGCGAGCACTTCAAGCGGCGCGAAGGAGCGCACCGCGTCGACGAAGTTCTCGACGTAGCGCGGGATGTGGAAGCCGATATAGTCGCATTGCAGCAGGCTGCCGATGATGTCGCGGCGCCACGGCAGGATGTTGAACACGTCGCTCGACGGGAAGGCCGTGTGGTGGAAGAAGGCGATGCGCAGGTCCGGGCGCAGCGGGCGCAGGAAGGCCGGCACCATCCACAGGTTGTAGTCGTGGATCCAGGCGATGGCGCCTTCGGCCGCCTCGCGCGCGGCCTGCTCGGCGAACAGGCGGTTGACTTCGAGGAAGCGCTCCCAATGGGCCTGGTGGAACTCGGCCTTGTCGGGGAAGGAAAAGATGATCGGCCAGAACGCCTCCTTGGAAAACTTCTTGTAGAACACGTCGATGTCGTCCTCGGTCAGGGCGATGCGCGCCACCTGCAAGCGCGGATAGCGTTCCAGGTCGACCGGCGCGTGGCTGGCGAAATCGGCCGGCGCGCGGCTGGGCTGCTGCGACCAGGCGACCCAGGAACCGCAGCGCTCCCCGGCGAAAAAGCTCAGCAGCGTCGGAATGATGCCGTTCGGGCTTTCCGGGCGGCGCTGCCGCAGCACGCCGTCCTCGACGATGTCATCGAAGGGTTGGCGGTGGTAGACCATCACCAGTTCGGCCTCGCCGCGCTGGTCGATGCGCCCCTGCGCCGCCGCGGACGGCTCGACCAGCGTGCCGTGGTGGGCCAGCCCCTCCAGAATGCCGCCGCAGCCTTCGGCCCGGGCCAGGTAGGCGCGCGGCAGTTTGCGCACCCGCTCGACCAGGGCCGGCTCGGCGCCGCCGACGACGATGCCGCGATAGCCGGCCTCGAACATCGACAGGTCGTTCAGGGTGTCGCCGGCCACCACCACGTCGGCCGGGTCGAAACCTTCCGCCTGGGCCAGGCGCAGCAGCGCCGGACCCTTGCCGATGCCGCGCGGCAGCACGTCGAGATAGCGCCCGCCGGAAAACAGCAGGTCGCAGCCGAGCGCCTCGACCGCCGCGCGCAGCGCCGGCGTGACGCCGCCCTCGCTGATGAAAAACGAGCAGCGCCGCTCCTGCGGCACGTTTTGCCGGCGCAGCCTGGGGAAGTCGGCCAGCGCTTTCAGCACCGCCTGCGCGCCGGGCCAGTGGGCGGCGATTTCGTGGTGCAGCGGCTCGACCGGGCGCAGGTCGCCGTGGACGATGGTGGCGCCGACGTCGGCGATGATGTAGTCAGGCATCGGAATGGTCGGGTCGCTGAGCAGGGGGATGATCGATTCAAGGCCGCGGCCGGTGATGAACACCAGCTTGGCGCCCGGCAAGGCGCCGCTGAACAGGTCGCGCACGCGTCGGCGCGCCTCGTGCGTTCCCGCCAGCAGGGTACCGTCGAGGTCGGTGGCGAGCACCAGGGGGCGTGGATTGGTCGGCGAAGTCCATCGTTGCGGCGCGAGAATAGTCATGTATTTATCCTTTGGTAGCGAAATCGACGTGGCCATACAGCGGTCGCGCCGAAGCAGATCGAGGTGTGAACGCAGCGGCCGCAAGGGGCCGTTCACATGGGCGGAGAGGCAATCGGGTGGGCGCGAAAGGCGCCGCAGGCGTGTTGCCAGGCGAAGAGGGGAAGCTGGGCCAGCTTGGCGCGCCGGGGACCGGTGGCGCTTGCTTGGCGGTGTTCGTGATGGCGCTTGACCCTCAGAAAGCTTTGCAACTTTACCATGATGTGGCTTGAGCGGGCGCACGCTTGGCCGCCGGGTGAAACCTGCGCTTTGCGGTAATATCGGGTTCCGATAGCGCCAGAGTCAGTTCGCGCAATCCGATGGCAGGCCCGCGGTGGGCGCTGCTGAAGCGCCCGGAGCCGATTTAATATGAGGTCAATAGTCATCAAAACAAACATAGTCGCGGCATCCGCGCTTGCCACCATCGTGGCCGTCGCCGCGTATTGGTACTGGTCGCCATTGCTAGCCGTGCGGCAGCTGCAGTCGGCGGTCCGGAGCAGGGATGCGGTAGCCTTTAGCGAGCACGTCGACTACCCCAAGGTGCGCCAGAGCATCAAGGGCCAATTCTCCGCCCTGTTTCAAAACGAGATGGAACGGTCGGGCGGCGTCGACAGTGCGCTCGGCGCGAACGGCGTCGATTTTGGCGCCAGATTGGGCGCGCTAATGGTCGACCGATTCGTCGACGCGGTGGTGCAGCCGGAATCCATGATGCTGGCGATGCGGAGCGGCCAGTTTGCGCCGTCCAATCGCCAGCGTTCGGCCGGCGCCTCGGCGCCGGCCGCAACGCCGAAGGAAAAATTCATCTGGAAGTATGAACGGCGGGGGCTGAACAACGTCGTCGTCCATGCGGCCGATCCGGACGCCGCGGATGCGGCGGGCCGGGGCATACTCGGCCTGGGGTTCCAGCGCAGCGGCTTCGCCGACTGGAAGCTGACCGAGGTGCGGATGTCATCGGCGAACAAATAGAGCATGAATCATGGGGAAAACGGCTCACATGTTGACGAACGGTTCCGACTCATCTTCAGACTCCCTGCGGCGCAACCCGAGCCCGACCAAGCCGAGTCCGGGCGAGGCTCTATGCCGTTTCGAACGGAATTTGACACGGCGGCGGATGCGTGATGCTGCCAAACCGAGTGGACTCCCCCGCCCCCGCCCCAGCCCCGCCCCCGATGGCGGGGAAGTCATTGCCGCCGGACTGGCTCGCGGGCCGGATGCCAACCCCGCATCCAACCCTAAGCCCTTGAGCGTAAAGGATTTTTCGATGCCATCAAGGGTTCGCTGCGCCGAGCTCCGCCCGCCCTTGACTGCACCGAAAACGCCGTTACCCCCGCGAATCCAACCCGGACGTGCATCAGGAAGGGCAAGGCGAGGCTTGTCAACTTTCACTCGAACGACATTGGGCCGACAAAAGTCACCCGCCCAAACTGGCAATGCGTATGCGTACCAGCCACTGTTATGCTATCTCCGGCTGCGCTGATTCCTTGCGGTAGACTTCGTGAATGCGCAAGGTCGCCGCAGCTTTTCCTGGAACTCGGAGAACGACTTCGTCCCCTGTAGTAGAGCCCAATAAAACTTGAGCCAAAGGCGTTCCTTCCCCTATCAATCCTTGATTCAAGTCTGTCAGCAAGGCCGTTATCTGGACTGAGAGATGCATCTCTGGACTCTCGATATTGAAGTACGTTACGAGGTCGTCCACACGCACTTCAATTTCGTCATCTGCAGTTTCGAGAACCATCTCGGAGACTTCCAAACTAGCCATTGGTGCCTCATCCGATGCAAGCAACCCGGCCTCTTCATAGTCTTCTTCGTGACTGTTCAGCCGCTATGCGGCAAGCGGGATAGGATTACCGTTGAAGGCCCGGAGCAGAACCTCAAGCATGCCATGGCCTTGCTTGCGTA
>NZ_JBJXIB010000176.1:0-8548 GCF_046115965.1 Janthinobacterium sp. CG_23.3
TCGCGGGGGAGGGAGATCAAGGAGCACATCGTCATAAGGGCCGGACGGGACAGAACCCCCCCCCCCCCCCCCCGGGTCTGGTTCGTCGGCGAGCTGCGCGCGCTGAACCGGGCCATCCGCGCCATGACGGCGCTGCTCGACAGCCGCTACCGGGCGATGCACCGCAGCGAGGAGCGGCTGCAGATGGCGACGCTGGCCGGCGGCATCGGCACCTGGGACTGGGACGTCGTCAGCAACGCCCTCAGCGGCGACGAGCAGATGCAGCGCCTGTACCACGCCGAGAACGGGCGCGACTGGTTGGCCACCTGGACCGGCGCGCTGCTCGAGGCCGACCGCCTCGCCACCCAGCGCGCGCTCGGCGCGGCGCTGCGCGGCGAGGCCGAGTTCGACGTCGAGTTCCGCATCCGCTGGCCGGACGGCACGGTGCGCCACATCAAGGCCGACGCGGTGATCTTCCGCGACGCCGGCGGCCGGCCGCTGCGCATGGTCGGCACCAACTATGACATCACCGAGCACAAGGAGGCCGAGCAGGAGCTGCTGCGCCACCGCCACCACCTGGAGGAACTGGTCGAGGAGCGCACCGGCGCGCTGTCGGTCGCGGTCGAGCAGGCCGAGGCGGCCAACCGCGCCAAGAGCGTGTTCCTGGCGAATATGAGCCACGAGCTGCGCACGCCGCTCAACTCGGTCATCGGCTTCTCGCGCCTGATGGCCGATTCGACCCACATGCTGGACGAGGAAAAGCGCAACCTGGCAATCATCCACCGCTCCGGCAACCACCTGCTGACCTTGATCAACGACATCCTCGAACTGTCCAAGATCGAGGCCGGGCGCCTGACGGCGCAGACCGAGGTGGCGGCGCTGGACGGCCTGCTGCAGGAGGTGATGGACATGCTCAGCGTGCGCGCCGCGCAAAGCGGCATCGCGCTGCGCCTGGACGCGGCCGGGCTGCCGCCGACGGCGCGGCTGGACGCCACCAAGCTGCGCCAGGTGCTGCTGAACCTGATGTCGAACGCCGTCAAGTTCGGCCTGCGCGGCGCCGTCACGCTGGGCGCGCGCGCGCAGGCGCTGGGCGGCGAGCGCTGGCAGCTGAGCTTTGCCGTCAGCGACCAGGGCATCGGCATCGCGCCGGCCGACCAGCAGCGCATCTTCGAGCCCTTCATCCAGGCCGACGGCGACGGCGCCAAGGAGGGCACCGGCCTGGGCCTGACGATTTCGCGCGAGTTCGTGCGCCTGCTCGGCGGCGAACTCGTACTCGAGTCGGCGCCCGGGCGCGGCTCGGTGTTCCGCTTCGCCATTCCGGTGCAGGCGGCGCTGGCCGCGCCGGCCGCGCCGCCCAGCGAGGTGGCGGCGCTGGCGGCGGCCCAGCGCGGCAAGCGCATCCTCGTGGTCGACGACAACGCCGACGGCCGCGCGCTGCTGCACAAGCTGCTCGCGCCGCTCGGCTTCCAGGTCGAGCAGGCCGAGGACGGCGCCGCCGCGCTGGCGGCCATCGCCGCCTGGCGCCCCGAGCTGGTGTTCATGGATTGGCGCATGCCGGGCCTGGACGGGCTGGAGGTGACGCGCCGGGTGCGCGCCCAGGGCGCGCTGGCGCAGCCGCGCATTGTCATGCTGACCGCCTCGGCCTTCGAGGGGGAGCGCCTGGCGGCGCTGGCGGCCGGCGCCGACGAGTTCCTGCGCAAGCCGGTCGAGCAGGACCGCTTGTACCGCATCCTCGAACGCCAGTTGCAACTGCAGTTCGAGCGCCGCGCCGCCGTCGCGCCGCCGCCGCCGCGCGCGCCGCTGGCGGGCGCCGACCTGGCGGCGCTGCCGCCGGCGCAGCGCGCCACGCTGCGCGCCGCGCTGCAGGAGCTGAACCTGGCGCGCGCCGGCGCCATGCTGGCCGAGTTGGGGCCGGAGTTCGCCGGCGTCGTCGGCGGTATCGAGGACATGCTGGCGGCTTACCAGTATCCGCAGCTGTGCGCGCTGCTCGACGCGGCCGGCGCGGCGCCGGCGTCGGCGTGAGCCTGCGCGGCGGCGGCCCGCACTTGCGCAAGCGCGACAGTGGCGCCGCGCAAGCGCTAAAGGCGCGACACCGGCGCCGAAATGCCGCATAATTTGCAGTACGGCATTAAAATGTATTCATTGACAAAGCTAAGAGAGCGGCTCCATGTATCGCGACTTGTCGGAACCCCATACCAAAGGCGAGGTGCTGATCGTCGAAGACACGCCGGCCTCGCTGAAGTTGCTGAGCGACTTGTTGACGGCGGCCGGCTACGCGGTGCGCCAGGCGCCCAACGGCGAACTGGCGCTGTGGACCGCGCAGGCCCGCCCGCCGGAGCTGATCCTGCTCGACGTGCGCATGCCCGGCATCGACGGCTTCGAGGTGTGCCGCCGCCTGAAGGAGCTGCCCGCGCTGCGCGGGGTGCCGGTGATCTTCCTGTCGGCCCAGCACGACACCGACGACAAGGTGCGCGGCTTCGCGCTGGGCGCGGTCGACTTCATCGCCAAGCCCTTCCAGGCCGAGGAGATCCTGGCGCGCGCCGACGCCCACGTCCGGCTGGGGCGGGCGCAGCAGGCGCTGGCGGCCGAGCGGGCCAACCTGGAGCGGCGCGTCAACCTGCGCACCGCCGAACTCGAACAACTCGCCCGCACGCTCGAGGACGAGGTGCGGGTGCGCCGCGCCAACGAGGAATTCCTGCGCCTGTCCGGCCAGGTCTTCGAGGCCACGCTGGACGCCATCATGATCACCGACGCCGACGGCTACATCGTCACCACCAACCCGGCCTTCAGCCGCATCACCGGCTACGCGCCGCAGGAGGTGGCGGGCTGGCACGTGGTGCGCCTGGCCGCCACCCCGGCCGACCAGGCGCTGGTGACGGCGATGGCGCAGGTGCTGCGCGAGAGCGGCCACTGGTCGGGCGAGGTGCTGAGCCGGCGCAAGAGCGGCGACACCTACCCGGGCCTGCTGAGCGTGTCGACGGTGCACGGGCCGGACGGCGCGGTGATCAACTACGTTGGCGTGTTCCTCGACATCAGCGAGCGCAAGGCCGAGCAGCACCTGATCGCCTTCCTGTCGCACCACGACGCCCTGACCGGGCTACCCAACCGGGTGCTGGCGCGCGAGCGCTTCGAGCTGGCGCGCGCGCTGGCCGGGCGCGACGGCCAGCGCGTGGTCGTCATGTGCCTCGACCTGGACCGCTTCAAGAACATCAACGACTCGTTCGGCCCGCCGGTCGGCGACAAGGCGCTGCAGGCGGTGGCGAGCTTCCTGGGCGGCTGCCTGCGCGAGGGCGACACGGCCTCGCGCCAGGGCGGCGACGAGTTCCAGATCATCCTCGGGGACGACGCCGCGCTGGGGGCGACGCTGGCGACGGTGCAAACCATCCTGCTCGGGCTGCGCGACGACCTGCGCGTGGACGGCGGCCACCTGACCTTGACCACCAGCATCGGCATCGCCGTCTACCCGAGCGACGGCGACAGCTTCGACGAACTGGTGCGCAACGCCGACACGGCGCTGTTCCGCGCCAAGGAGACCGGGCGCGACAACTACGCCTTCTTCACCGAGCGCATGGACGTCGACGTGCGCGCCCGCCTGGCGGTCCAAAACCAGCTGCGCGGCGCCATCGCCCGCGGCGAGTTCGCGGTCCACTACCAGCCGCAGATGTGCCTGCGCAGCGGCGCCATGCTGGGCGCCGAGGCGCTGCTGCGCTGGCACAACCCGACCCTGGGCACAGTCGCGCCCAGCCTGTTCATCCCGCTGGCCGAGGAATACGGCCTGATCACGGCGATCGGCGAGTGGGTGCTGGACACCGTGTGCGCGCAGATCCAACGCTGGCAGGGCGCCGGGCTGGGCGAGATCAAGGTCGCGGTCAACCTGTCGGGCAACCAGTTCGCCCAGGACCGCACCGTCGAATTCGTCGAGGCGACGCTGCGCAAGTACGGCATCAAGGCGGTCTGCCTGGGCATCGAAATCACCGAAAGCACCGTCATGGGCGACCCGGACAAGGCGGTCGCCGCGCTCAAGCGGCTCAAGGACATCGGCGTCGGCATTTCGCTCGACGACTTCGGCACCGGCTATTCCAGCCTGGGCTACCTGAAGCGCTTTCCGATCGACGTGCTGAAGATCGACAAATCCTTCGTCGACGACGTTGCCACCAGCACCAACGACGCCGCCATCGCGCTGTCGGTGATCTCGCTGGCGCACAACCTGAACATGCGCGTCATCGCCGAGGGCGTCGAGACGCGCGAGCAGGTGGCGTTCTTGCGCGAGCACGGCTGCGACGAGATGCAGGGCTACTTCTTCAGCCGGCCGATCGACGCCGAGGCGTTTACGGTCCTGCTGGGCGAGAAGAAAAACCTGAGCGCGATTTGATTGCGCACGGAAATTGCGGGGCCGCCGGCGCGCTCTGGTGTATGCTATTTAACCATGGCCTGTTTGACAATGCCTGAATTCACCAAGGCCGCCGGCGCAGCGCCGGCCGGCTGTCCACCCACGCACGGAGCCCTAGTATGAAGATTGCCGACATCCTTAACGAACTCGACCTGTTCCAGGACTTCCCCTACGCCGACCTGGAAACGATTGCGCGCTATTTGAACCTGGAGCAGGTGGCCAAGGGCGAGGTGATCTTCCGCGAGGGCGACGCCGGCGACTACATGTTGGTCCTGATCGAAGGGCGCATCGCCATCCTGAAGGGCGGCGAGCACGGCGACCAGATGCTGGCGCACGAAGGGCGCGGGCGCATCGTCGGCGAAATGGCGCTGATCGACCAGGAACCGCGTTCGGCCACCTGCGTCGCCGAAAGCGGCTGCGATTACCTGACGCTGACCAGTGAAAACCTGAAAAAGCTGTCGAACGAGCACGCGGCGGTGGCTTACAGTTTCATGCTGTGCCTGGCGCGCCTGATGTCGCGCCGGCTGCGCCGCGCCTCCGGCATCATGGCCGACCTGCTCGGCAACTAAGAAGCGCCCATCGCCGGCTAACGGCGCCAAGTTCGCGCGCCGGTAACGCTAAACATCCATCCGAGGCACGGGCCGGGGCCGGACCTTCAGGTCCGCCCCGGAGGGTTGCGCCCTTGGTTTTGATGAGTTCAACATCGCTACGCGTATTCCACTCCCCCAACATTTCCGCCATATCTCCTCAACAATGTTTTTTCAAAAACATTTGTGTAGTAAAATTACAATCGAAGGGTATCAATCATTATCATCCTGTCGCGTGAATCCGCCAAGTGTGACACAAGAACGCGGGCGCGCAATGGGTTTACCCCATGCTCAAGGAGACAAGCATGCAATTGATTCGTAGTTTTATTTCACACCTGGGCGCGGCAACGGCCGCGGCCGGACTGGCGCTGTTGGCCGGATGCGGCGGCGGTGACGGCGCCGGCGCGGTGCCGGCGCCGCAGTACCACGCCAGCAGCGTCGCTGCGCCGCGGGCCGCCGCGCAGGCGGCCGCGACGATACGCGTCCACTACCACCGCGCGCAGGGCGACGCCGCCCGGTGGGGCGTGTACGCGTGGGAAGGCCCGCAAGTGCCCAGTTCGACCTGGATCAGCGACCGCTTCATGTTCGCCGGCGCCGACGCGTTCGGCGGTTACGTCGACATTCCGGTCAACCTGGACCGCAGCGCGATGTCCTTCGTCGTTACCGACGGCGCCGGCAATAAGAACTGCGGCGGCGACCAGTCGGCCGCGTTCGCCGCCAACATCGCCAGCGCGGGCCAGCAAATCTGGCTGCTCGAAGGCGACTGCAAGGTCTACGACGCGGCGCCCGCCGTCAGCGTGGGCAAGCTTGGCAACGCCTCGGCGCACTGGCTGAACGCCGCGACCATCGCCTGGCCCGGCGTGCCGGCCAGCGGCAAGTACACCTTGTTTTACGCCGCCGACGGTGGACTCGGCGCGGACGGCAACGGCGTCACCGGCGCCAGCGCCAGCATCGACCTGGCCGTGGCGGGCGCGCTGCCGCCGGCGCTGAAGGCGCAGTATCCGCACCTCGCCGGCGCCACGGCGCTGGCCTTGTCGGCGCCCGACGCCGCGGCCATCGCCGCCAAAATCAGCGGCCAGTTCGCGCTGGCGCAATACGACGCGGCGGGCAAGCTGCTGCAACTGACGTCGCTGCAATCGGCTGGCATGCTCGATTCGCTCTACGCGGCGGCGGCCGCCGATAGCAAGCTCGGCGTCACCATCGGGGCGGGCGGGGCGCCGACCTTCCGCGTCTGGGCGCCAACGGCCAAGTCGGTGGCGCTCGACCTGTATCCCGACGCCGACGGCGCCAGCAGCGTCCACGTGGCCATGACCAGGGCGGCGGCCAGCGGCGTCTGGCAGTACACCGCGCGCGACGCCGGCTGGGTCAACCGCTACTACTACACCTATACGGTGAAGGTACTGTCGCGCTGGGCCGACAACGCGCTGGTCAGCAACGTCGTCACCGACCCGTATTCGCTAAGCCTGAGCGCGAACGGGCGGCGCAGCTTCGTCGCCGATCTCGACAGCGAAGCGCTGAAGCCGCACGGCTGGGACCGCCAGTCGATTCCGCCGCTGGCGCACCCCAGCGATATCGCGCTGTACGAGCTGCACGTGCGCGACTTCAGCGCCAGCGACGCCACCGTCCCTGGCGCGCACCGCGGCAAGTTCCTGGCCTTCACCGACGCCGGCTCGAACGGCATGCGCCATCTGTCGGGCTTGCAGCGCGCGGGCCTGACGCACATCCACCTGCTGCCCAGTTTTGACATCGCCAGCGTGGCCGAAAGCGGCTGCGGCACGCCGAAGGTGCCGCGGGCGGCGCCCGATTCGAGCGCGCAGCAGGCCGCCGTCGCGGCGGGCGCGCAGGGCGACTGCTTCAACTGGGGCTACGATCCGGTCCACTACACGGCGCCGGACGGCGCCTTCGCCAGCGACGCCAACGACGGCGCGGTGCGCGTGCGCGAATTCCGCCAGATGGTCCAGGCGCTGCACGGCCAGGGCCTGCGCGTGGCGATGGACGTGGTCTACAACCATACCAGCGACGCGCGCCAGGGGCCGTTGTCGGTGCTCGACAAGATCGTGCCGACCTATTATTACCGGCTCAACGCCAGCGGCGCCATCACCACCGACTCCTGCTGCTCCGACACCGCCGCCGAAAACGCCATGATGGCCAAGCTGATGATCGACTCGGTGGCGACCTGGGCGCGCCAGTACAAGGTGGACAGCTTCCGCTTCGACCTGATGGGCTTTGCCCCGCTGGCGCTGATGACCCGCCTGCGCGACACCGTCAACCGCGCCGCCGGCCGCGAACTTTACTACTATGGCGAGGCGTGGAATTTCGGCAGCGTCGCCAACGACGCCCGCTTTGTGATCGCGCGCCAGGCGAATATGTTCGGCAGCGGCATCGGCTCGTTCAACGACCGCCTGCGCGACGCGGTGCGCGGTGGCGGTTGCTGCGACGGCGGCAACGCGCTGATCAGCCAGCAGGGCTTCATCAATGGCGCCTATTACGACCCCAACGCGCTGTCGACGCAAACCCTGGACGATCTGCTGCGGCTGGGCGACCTGGTCAAGGTCGGCTTGTCGGGCACCTTGCGCGACTACCAGTTCACCGACCGCAACGGCGTCCTGCGCAAGAACTCGCAGATCGACTACGCCGGCCAGCAGGCCGGCTTCACCGCCGATCCGGCCGAAAGCGTCAATTATGTCGAGGCGCACGACAACCAGACCCTGTTCGACCTGAACGCCTTCAAGCTTCCGGTGTCGACCAGCCCGGTCGACCGGGTGCGGGTGCACAACCTCGGCACGGCCATCACCGTGCTGTCGCAGGGTATTCCATTCATCCACGCCGGGCAGGAGTTGCTGCGCTCGAAATCGCTGGACCGCGACAGTTACAACGCCGGCGACTGGTTCAACCTGCTCGACTACAGCTATCAGAGCAACAACTTCGGCGTTGGCCTGCCGATGGCCGAGCGCAACCAGGAGAACTGGCCGCTGATGGCGCCTATCCTGCGCAATCCGCTGATCAAGCCCGATTCGACGGCGATCCGCGGCGCGCGCGACTACTTTACCGAGATGCTGGCGATCCGCAACGACAGCTCGCTGTTCCGCCTGCGCACCGCGCAGGACGTCAGCGAGCGCCTGAGGTTCCACAACGTCGGCCCGCAGCAGGTGCCCGGCGTGATCGCCATGACCGTCGACGGCCAGCACCCGCGTCCTTATCCCGGCGCCAGGTACAAGAGCGTGGCGCTGTTGATCAACGTCGACAAGGTGGCCAAGTCGCTTACGGTCGCGGAGTTGCGCGGCAGGTCGTTCAAGCTGCAGACTTTGCATCGGGCCAACGGCGACGTGCGCGCGCGGGAAGCGCGCTTCGACGCCGCGACGGGGGCGTTCAGCATCCCGGCGCGCACGGCGGTGGTGTTTGTCGAGCCCGCGGCGCGCGCAATGGCCGACTAGCGGCAAGCGCGGGCGAGCCGCGCGGGTAGCGTAAAAAATGCCCGGCATGCACCATGCCGGGCATTTTTTTGTGCGCCCAGCATGGGCGCACTCTTGTGGGTGAAAGTCCCGCCGTGAGCTGACCACAGCGAACGAAGTGAAGCGCAACTGCGGAAGGG
>NZ_JBJXIB010000177.1:0-8508 GCF_046115965.1 Janthinobacterium sp. CG_23.3
GTTGCGTTGGGTGCAGAAGCACTACCCCTGCTCTTTGCTCTTGGTTGCTATCGTTTTGTGGTTCCCGGATGCGCGAGGAGTCCCCCCCGCCGCCCCCCCCCCCCCCCCCCCCCCCCAGCAGCGCCTTGCCGTCCGGGGTCCAGCGGAAGTCGGCGATGGAGCGGTCCCAGTCGTCGGCCAGCGTGCGCTTCTTGCCGCTGGCGACATCCAGCAAGACCATGTGGAAGCGGTCGGCTTCGAAGCCGGGCCGGGTCATCGCCAGGTAGGCCAGCGTGCGCCCGTCCGGCGAGAAGATCGGCTTGCTGTCCCAGGCCGGATTCTCGGCGCTCAGGTTGCGCGGCGCCTTGCCGCCGGCGGCCGGCACCTCATACAGGTCGAAATTGGTCGACCACGATTCCGACTTGCCGGCGATGCGCACCGAGAACACGATGCTCTTGCCGTCCGGGCTGAAGCGGTATTCCTCGTGGTCGCCGAAGGGCTTCGACGGCACGTCGCCGTCGAGCCTGCCGCTCAGGCTGACCGGCGCCGCGCCCAGGCGGCCGGCGCCGTCCAGCGGCGCCGAATACAGCGTCGAACGGCGGCCGTCGTCCCAGGCGTCCCAGTGGCGCACGAACAGCTTGTCGTAGACGCGGCCGCTGGCCTTGGTCTTCGCCTGCGCGTCCAGGCGCGTCTTGGTGCACGCCAGGTCGGCGCAGTCGGGGAAGGCGCCCATGCTCAGCGCCAGCCGGTCGCCCTGCGGCGACAGGCGGAAGTTGTCGACGTCCAGCGGCAGGTCGCTGACCTTGGCCGCCTCGCCGCCGCCCAGCGGCAGGCGCCACACCTGCGACGAGCCGGAGCGCGCCGACAGGAAGTAGATGGCGTCGCCGGCCGGCGACCATTCCGGGTCGGTGCTGCTGGCGTCGCTGCCGGTGAGCTGGCGCGGCAGCGGCTTGGCGGCGCGCAGGTCGATCATCCACAACTGGGTGTTGCCGCGGTTTTTCTCCATATCCGTCGAGCGCACCGAATACACCACGCGCGAAGCGTCCGGCGACAGCACCGGACTACCGACCCGCTCCATCTTGACCAGGTCTTCAACCGTGAAACCGCGCGGCGCGGCAAGCGCACCGGTGCTCGCCATGGCGGCACCGAGTAGCAGCAAACGTACATTCATTCGTTCTTCTCCGATGTGTAGATAAAAGTGTCGGCGAGGCTCTGCATCAGGCGCCGCCGACGTGCATGATACCAAGCTTGGCGAGGCCGCAACACGGCGACTTCATGTCAGAAATATTGTTAAACTAAAAATACCGTGATCGACGCGCAACGTTCGCTGGCGCCCCAACTAGAACCGAACAATGACAACCACCTCTGGAACACGCAAACAGCATGGGTAACCGGACCTTCCTCTACACCACCGACAAACTGCCAACGGCACGCGACAGCGGGGAAGCGGCACCCGTCATCTGCCATGAAGTCGGCAGCGGCAACAATTTCCTGCCGCCGCTGTGGCGCGTGTTGTTCAGCACTGCGGCGAGCGGGCCGGCGCAGGATTTCCAGCAGATTTTCCTGCCCTCCGTCTGCGGCGGCATTTACGCCGAGCGCACCCTGGCGGAACAGCGCCTGTTCACCCTGCTCGACTTCGTCGGACAGCATCCGATGCTGCCCGACGCGGCGGACTTCCAGCGCAAAACCGAGGGACTGCGGCAATACCTGGCCACGCTGTCGGGCCTGGCCTACAGCGCCGACCTGAACGAATACTTCATGATGGTCGGCGACGAGCTGTCCGAGGACGCCCAGCTGGAATCGTTCATGCGCCAATGCGCCAAAACCTGGCAACAGGCCGAGCAGGCGATGCGGCAGGACGATTACCGCGGCATTGAAAGGCTGTATAAAATCGATCCGCGCGACGCGGCGAACAGCCTCGGCTTCGCCTGCTGGTCGCACGACTATTTCCACGCCTACAGCGACGCCAAGGTCGACGCGACGTTCGGCGAATACCGCGCGGGCCAGGGACGGTCGCAAGACGCGGCCGATGGCGCCGACCACCTCGACTACGTCGGCCACGACTTATACAGCTACAACGAAAACGGCATGGTCGGCCTGTGCCGGCACGATGGCACGCCGGTGCTGCCCGCCGAATACGACGACATCAGCGCGTTCGACTATGAGATTGACGTCGCCGGCCTGTGCCAAAACGATCTGTGGGGCATCTACGACGCCAACGGGAAGGTCGTGCTGGCGCCGGTGCTCGACGAACTCTACGAATTCCAGGAGCGCGTGGCGCTGGCCAGGCTGGACGGGCGCTACGGCTATCTGGACAGCAAGGGCCGCTGGCTGGTGCGGCCGCGCTACGACGACGCCTTCAACTTTAGCGCCGGCCTCGCCGCCGTGGTGCTGGGCGGCCTGACCGGCTACGTCAACCAACTCGGCTGCGAAGTGATCGCGCCGCAGTTTCTGGACGATAGCGAGAGTTTTTTGCCGCAAGGCCAGGCGGTGGTGCAAACGGCGCAAGGCTACGGCGTCATCGACCGCGTCGGCGCCTTCGTCATCCCGGCGGCCTACTCCGCCGTCGAGTGGGACGAGGACCTCGTTGCCTGGTTGGCGACGGGCGACGACGGCCACCGCGCCGTATTCTTCGGCGACGGCCGGCCGTGGTTCTCGGGCGCCTACGAGGACATCGACTGCCTGGTCCTCGAATACGACGCGCTGGTCCAGCAAAACGGCCTGTTCGGCACCGTCCGCCGCGATGGCAGCGCCGGCATCCCGGTCCGCTACGACGACATTGAATTGCTGCTGCCGCCAGAGGAAAGCGAAGCGGGCATCGCACCGGCCCTGTATGCGGTCACGAGCAGCGACGGACTGACCGCGGCTTGCCTGGCCAATGGCGAGCTGTGCGCGCCCTTTGAATTTTGCAGCATCGACTACCTGCCCTTCACCTCCGACGTGCTGGAACCTCCGCTCGATTCCCTCACCGGACTGCCGCAACTGCTGCTGGTCGGGCGCGAGCAGCAAGGCCTGGGCGTGTGGTCGATCGACCGGCAAGAGCAGATTCTGCCCTGCGAATACGCCGTGGCGCAACCGTTCCGCTTCCAGCAACAACAGGTGGCGCTGCTGGCCCATGCGCCGGAACGCGGCTACGTCATCGCCGACGCCGCGGGCAAGCTGCTCAGCGCTCAGCCCTACGACTGGATCGACCAGGAGGCCTATCAGGGGGCGCAGCCGTGGCACCTGCACGCGATTGCGCACGGCATCGGCATCGACTGGTCGGAAGGCCGGCCGATCCTCGGCTGGCGCGAGCACCAGGGATGGCGGCTGTACCCGGACGGGCGCGAAGAGTCCGAACTGATCTACCAACTGCGGCGCGCCTTCGACGAGAGCAAGGCGCCGGCCATCGCGCCGCACTCCGTGCTCAAGGGACTGCTCAACATCGTGCGGCGCAAGAAAACCCACGTGCTCCCCGGCGCCACCGACCCCGACGCCTGCAAAATCGTCGGCGACATCTACACCCACGGCCAGGGCGTCGGCGTCGACATGGCGAAGGCGTGCAGCTTCTACGCCACCGCCGCGGCGGGCGGCAACGAGGAGGCGCAATACCTGTACGGCTACTACCTGATGGAGGGCCACGGCTGCGAAGCGGACGCGGTCGCGGCCCGGCTGCAATTAGAACCCCTGGTCCCGGGCAACAAGAAGGCCCTGAATGCCTTGGGCAAGCTATATGAATATTATCTGGGCGACGAAGTCGACGCCGCGCGCGCCCGCGCCATGTACATCGCGGCGGCCGAAGGCGGCGAATCCGGCCTGGCGCAGGCGCAAACCAACGCCGGCAATTGCTGGCGCGACGGCATCGGCGGGCCGGTGGATGAAAACATCGCCCTCGAATACTTCGAGCTGGCGGCCGAGGCCACCCCGAGCCGCGAAGGCAATTCGGACGCCTGCCACTCCGCCGCCGAGTTGTATGGCGAACAAGCGGCGGCGGCGCACGCGGCCAACCAGCCGAAGGAACACAAGCGCGCGCTGCAACGGGCCATCTATTTCTATAAATTATTGCTTGGGAGTGGGCTGGACGAGGGCCACATCGGCCTGGCCCGTTGCTTCCTGGGCCAATATGGCGGCGCGAGCAAGCCCGACGCCGCAAGGAGCCATTTGCGCCAAGTCTGGCATTCGGGTCTCTACGCCGACGAAGCCCATGCGTTGTGGGATCAATATCAACTGGGCTGACAGTCCTCCGAAAGCTCTGCCATGAATGGATCGGAACCGGTTTTCCAGCAAATACTCGGCGCCGAATGGGATAAGCTGGGCGCGGTCATACAGCGGCATTATTTCCTGCGCCCGTATTCGAACGACGCGGTCTGCATCAGCGGCACGATGAACGAGATCTACCACTCGCGCTTCGCCAAGCTGCTGATTCCGTTCGGGCTGCTGTTTGGCGCCGTGGTGCCGTACAACGCCAAGGACGTGCCGGTCGACGTCGGCTACACGGCGTCGCCAAGCAACAAGAACATCTACTGGGACCGCGCCTTCCGCTTCACGGCGGGCAAGCTGTTCCACTTCCGCTCGCACATGGAGCACCAGTCGGGCAACGACGTCATCGAGTTCGTCCGCTTCGGCGTGGGCATGCGCCTGAAGGTCAGCGCCGAGGGTGGCGCCATCGTCTTCCGCGACCACGGCTACATCTGGCGCATCTTCAACGTCGACCTGCCGATACCGGTCGGCCTGCTTTTCGGCAAGGCCTACGTGGAAGAGCGGCCGGCGGGCGGCGACACCGTGCGCATGAAGATGGAGTTGAAGCATCCGCTGTTCGGGCGTAAGCGGTAAGCCAGCGGCGTTATATCCGGGCAGCATTCGTGTCGGCACAATCTCATCCGTGTTCAACGCGATGGAGATTGGTCATGGATGGGATGGTCGTAAAACAATCACGTAAAGAAGTGGAATGGCGCCAACGGCTGGCACGGTTTGCCAAGAGCGGTCAGCAGATCAAGTCATTTTGCCAGGCGGAGTCGGTGTCGGAAGCGGTGTTTTATCGCTGGCGCAAGCAGTTGGAGGCCGTGGGCGACGTGGCGCCAGCTGCCGGCTTCATCGACGTCGGCGTGATGCCACCGGCGCCGTCAGCGCCGTCGATGACGCCATGTGACTCGGCCGGTGCAACGCTGGACGTGCGCCTCGACTTGGGCCATGGCCTTGTGCTGCAGATCGTGAGGCGCTGATGTTCTTCCCGGAAGGGCAAATACGCGTATTCGTGTACGGGCGGCCGGTCAGTATGCGCCTGTCCTACGATGGCTTGTACGCGCTGGCCAGGCACACGATGCGGCAAGACCCACTGTCGGGCAATCTGTTCGCCTTCATCAACCGGCGCGCCAACCAGATCAAGGTGCTGTACTTTGATCGCAGCGGCTGGTGCGTGTGGGCCAAGCGACTCGAACAGGGCCGTCTGCTGAGCGATTGGGGCACGGTGAGCACGCGTGAAATGGACTGGACCGGCCTGAAGCTTCTGCTCGAAGGAATAGAGCCGAAGCGCGTGCGCCGTCGGTATAAAAATACTGCGCTGATACCGCAAAATATGAGCACAAACGCGGGCGCATGAAATACAATTTCCACATGCCCTCCGATCTCCATTGCGCCCAGTCCACGCCTGCAGATGCGCCTTCGCTGACGCCTGCGCAGCTGGTCGATTTGGTTGGCAAACTGGAACGCGACAACGTCAATTTGCGCCGCCAGATCGCATGGTTCCAGCGCCAAATCTTCGGCCAGAAAAGCGAGAAACGCCATCCCGAGCCGGAAGGTGTTCAGGGCGTTCTTGGCGTGGGTTTCGACGCCATTGCCGACACGCCGCTACCGGCCAAGAAAACGGTGGTGGTCGCCCATGAGCGCAAGGCCAAGCCGGTCGGCAGTGGCGCCGACGAATCGAGTTTGTTCTTCGACGACAAGCGGGTGCCGGTGGAAGTGATCGCGGTGCCCAACCCGGACATGGAACTGCTCAAGCCGGACCAGTACGAGGTGATCGGCGAGAAGGTCACGCACCGCTTGGCGCAGCGCCCCGGTAGCTATGTCGTGCTCAAGTACGTGCGGCCCCTGATTAAGCGCAAGGACACGCGGGCGCTGTCGTGCACGCCCGCGCCGGTCGGCGTGATCGACGGCAGCCGCGCCGACGTCAGCTTCGTCGCTGGCATGGTGATCGACAAGTTCGACTACCACTTGCCGCTGTACCGCCAGCACCGCCGGCTCGACGACGCCGGCATCCGCGTCAGCCGGCCGTGGTTGACCCAATTGATGCAATCGACCGTGGCGCTTCTTGAACCAATCTACGACGCGCAGCTCGAATCGATACGGGCCAGCCGCGTCAAGGCGATGGACGAAGTGCCGATCAAGGCCGGTCACGCGGGCCCCGGCAAGATGAAGCAAACCTATTTCTGGCCGATCTACGGAGAGCGCGACGAGATTTGCTTCACGCATTCGCCAGGCCGCGCCGGCCAGCATGTGCGCGACATGCTCGGGCTGTCGCCGCCCGACGACGCCGTGCTGCTCAGCGACGGCTACGCCGCCTACGCCAGTTACGCCAAACAGGTCGGGCTGACGCACGCGCAGTGCTGGGCGCACGCGCGCCGGGAGGTGTTTGAAGCCAAGGACATCGAGCCTGCGCACGCCGAGAAGGCGCTCGAGCACATCGCCGCGCTGTACGCGGCGGAGGAGCATATCCGCAACAACGACATGACAGGCGCGGCCAAGCGCGCATGGCGCCAGGCGCACGCCAAGCCGGTGGCGGAACGCTTCTTCAAATGGGTCGACAAATACTTCGAGGCGCAAGGCTTCCTGCCAAGCAGTCCCTTCACGAAGGCGCTGAACTACATCCGCGAGCGCCGTAGCGGCCTCGCCGTCTACCTGGACGACCCCGATGTCCCGATCGACACCAACCACTTGGAACGGGCGCTGCGGGTGATCCCTCTTGGCCGGAAAAATTGGATGTTCAGTTGGACCGAAGTGGGCGCCAAGCATATCGGCATCGTCCAGAGTTTGCTCGTGACCTGCCGCCTGCACGATGTCGATCCATACGACTACCTGGTCGACGTGTTGCAGCGCGTGGGCCAACACCCCGCGTCGTTGGTCGAACAACTCACGCCGCGCGTGTGGAAGACGATGTTCGCCAAGAATCCACTGCGCTCCGACCTTTACCAACGCGACGAACGCCAGTCAAGTCAATAACGCCGTCGGCTTACCGCTTACGTTCGGGCTGCTGTTCCGCTATCACGGCACCTTTGCTATTCCACTGGCGCCGTAAAGGCGACGCTCGCCGGCCATAGCCGAATGTCCGCAAACGACCCATAGGGGACGTTCAGGTTAGCCGGCGCAAGATGTGGCGGGCGGCTTAGCGGCTGGCGCGCCAAGTCAAGGAAAGGGATAGACTGGCAGTGACTCAAGTTCGTGAAGCCGAGTCCGGCAAAGGTCAGCGATCTCCCGAAGCTTGATAGTGGCATCATGTAGCGGGGTTGGCAATTCAGCATTCGCTGTTCGCAAGTCTTCGTGCCTAGACGGATCGATCATCTCTAGAAGTGGCTTTATCGCGGGGTGATTGCCAGCCGCAGCGAACCAATCCCGGCTAAATTCCAGGCCGCGCAGCTTTTGATCTACCGGCAGACCATCAAGTCGGGCTGCGAGTGTTTCACAATAGGACGCAGCGAACTGCAAGCAAAGCGTCTCCACGTCTTCAGCTGGCGCAATGATCTCCACCTCAACCTCCTTGTTTCCTCGTTTAGAGCTCCGTTTTACGTTCACAGGAAGGTAATAGCGACCTTCTACCCAGGCGCTGATTGGCCGATACCCGTCATGGACTATTGCGTTGCGTAGCTTTCTGAACAGGTCGGCATGATGAACACCATCTTCAATGTCGGAAGAGCCTTTCGTTATTACGCCTGCGCCAATCAAGGCGTCCCTAAAAGTCTGCAACATTGCCAGCACAGAGCTAAAGCGGTAGGGCACGGGTTGAGGGCGCTTTTCGTCCAGCGAAATGCTCATCGGAGGCATTGAGTTCTGGAAGTGCTTAATCTCGTTTAGGCTCTCCTCAATCAGCTCGCTCATGCGGAACTTTAGTTCAGCAGCGGCATGGTCTACCTGATGCTGGAACGCCAAAACATCAATAAGATGATAGTAAGCGGACATAATTTCTCAATCGATTAAGACGACAGCTTATCTTGGGCTGGAGCGACGTCTTGCTGATTTTTCGGTCCATTATTGACGTTGATGATGAGCTGACTTAGCGGGATTTAGTGCAATAGGGTTGAATGACCGCTCTTGGCCGATAGCTGACGGTCATACCCCATGGATTGTATCGTATCAATCCTATAAATTTACCATCTGGAAAAAATCGATGTTACCAAGCGCTTCGCCACGTGTTTTGTGGGTTGACTGTTCACTTTTTAAACCAAAGGCAAGTGGGGGTCTGCCCCACCTCGTTATACACAAGTCCGGACCAACGCCCAGCCGGTTTGAAAACACGTTTACATTCAATAAACTAACGCGCCCCTTGTAAACTTGCCATTA
>NZ_JBJXIB010000178.1:0-8332 GCF_046115965.1 Janthinobacterium sp. CG_23.3
GGGGGGGGGGGTTGTTGGGGGTGGGGGGGGTTTGTGCGGGGGGGGGGGGAAGGTGGGGGAGGGGGGGGGGGGGGGAGGGGGGGGTTGTTCCTTGGGGGGGGCGGGGGCCCCCCCCCCCAGCACCACAAGCAAAACAGCACCTCATCGTGCCGGCCCGCGGTACGGAGCCAGCCGCGCGGGCTCGACAGCGTGCTGACGCTACAGGGGAAACAATCCAGCCGTTGCCCATGGCAACACCTCCCTGCACAGTCATTTCGCGCCGAATATATACACCGGCACGGCGACCGCCTCCCGCAAGGTGGAATATACGTCGCGCCACTCGACATAGCGCGGGTGGGCCGAGTACACCGTCGCCACGCCGTTGTCGCGCAGCGCCATCTTGCTGCGGGTGACGTGGAAATACTGGGTCACCACGAGCGCGCTCGTCATACCCCGCTGGCGCATCAGCGCGGCGCTGTTTCTCGCCGTCGCCTCGGTGTTGACGCCAGCGGCGTCGACGATGACCGCCGCCGCCGGCACGCCGCGCGCCACCAGATAATCGCGCATGGTCGCGGCTTCGTCGTAGCCTTCCTTGCCCAGCCCGCCGCTAACGATCACGCTGGGAAACAGGCCGGCGCGGTACAGCTCGACGGCCTTGTCCAGCCGCGCCGCCAGGCGCGCCGATGGCCGGCCGTCCAGCTCCACCTTCGAGCCGAGCACAATGCCAACGTCGCTGCGCCGGGCGTCGTCGCTCAGGCCGTCGGCGACGATGGCGCAGCCGCCGCCGGCCAGCAGCATGCCCGCCATGATGGCGATCCTGGCAACGGTCGTCACCGGGCGCCTCACTTCAGCAGGCGCCGCGGTATGGTGGCCATATTGGCCTCCCGGCCCTGGCCGCCGCCGACGCCAAACACCTCCTCGTCGGCCAGCGCCTCGGCGATGCGGGGCTGGGGCTGGGGCTGGGGCTGGGGCTGGCGGTGCCACTTGAAGCCGTCTTTTGTCATCGTGTAATACTCGACTTTTTTCAGCGGCTTGGTCGCATCCTCGTCCGTGGTGCCGCTATACGTGGCGCGGATCGCGAAATACTCGCCCGGCCCGTTTTTCAGGAAAGCCAGCTTGGCCTCGAAGCCCCAGCACGGGTGCAAGGTGGTGCCGGGTTCTGCCAACTCCTTGGGATCGTCCGAGCAGGTGCCGCTGTTGGAGCGCCCGGTTTCGAACTCGAACGTCTGCCGCACGGTGGCGGCGCTGAGGTCGACGAGAATGGCGTAGTCGTTGCTCACGCCCTGGTGCACGTCGCCGCCCTCGAACAGCAGCCCGAACTTGCCGTCGCCGATGCGCAGCAGCCGGCCGTTGGGCGCGTTGCCGTGGGCCCCGGCCGTCGCCACCACCTGTTTGCCCTTTTCAAACACCCACTGCCCGCCCTTGTGGATGAAGACATACACCGACATATCGGCCGCCGTGGCGTGCGAGTCGACCACCTCGCCGTCCGTCGTCACCGTTTGCCGCTGGATCGCCAGCACGCCCTTTTCCACCCCGCCATCGTCGTAGGTCACCGCCAGCATCGGCGTGGCCAGCACCTCGGCGCCCTTGAGGCTCCACGCGGCCGTGTTCGCCACCGGGATCAAGGTGCCCTTTTGCGCGCTGTTGTAGGCGCCGAAAATGGCGCGCATCGCCGTGCCTTCGTTAAACACGGCAGGCCGCGCGCCGTCGCCGCCCACCGGCGCGGCGTGCTGCGCCTCGGCGCCGTGCGAGACCCACAGCACGGCCGCCGCGCCGATCGCGCAGGCGGCCAGCAGCGCGCCGACGACGGAGAATTTTTTCATGTGAATACGGGGCGGAAGAAGCTTCTTTCGTAGCTGACGATGCACTGCGTTTCGTCGGCGTAGTGGAAGGCGGCGACGCAGTCGGCGTCGTCCAGCATCTTGATGCGGTATTGCTCGTATTCGGCCAGGCTGGGAAAGCTGAACAGCGCCAGCGCGACGTTGCTGGCGCCTTCCGACGGCAGGAAGTAGCCGTGGTGCTGGCCGCCGAATTTTTCCACCAGCGGTATCCACATTTGCCCGTAGCGCTCGAATTGTTTGAGCTTGGACGGATCGATGATGTAGCGCAAATAACAAGTGACCATGCCGTTTCCTCTGTTGGTGGACCCGCGGTCCGTTGTTCAACAGGCATGATACTGCAATTTATCGCGGGTTCAGCGCGGCCGGAGCGCTCAACGGTGCGCCCGGCACCACGTTTTTACGCCGCGTTGCAGCCGCCGCCGTCTTTCGGGAAGCTGCGGATGCTGTTGGCGATCTGCTGCGACACCTGGCCCAGCGCGCGCCGGTGGCCCGCCACCAGCGCCTCGTAGCCGGCGCCGACTTTTTCGTTGACCACGCTGCGGCAGGTCAGCACCTTGCCGCTGGCCAGCTGGCGCACGCTCCACACCGCGTCCACCAGCGCGTACTGGCCCAGCGCCGATTCGAAGCGCTGCACGTTGGTGCTGACGCGGTACACCGGCAGCGTGTCCGGATACGGCGTGCGGTACACGTCGATCGCGCCCAGCTCGCCGGTGATGCCGATCGACAACGCCTGGCCGATCTCGGCCGCCAGCGGCCCGGCCCAACGCTCCTGCTCCAACAGTTCGACGCGCCCGCCGGCGCCGGTCAGCACCAGCTGGTTGCGGCTGACCTGCTGCGGCACGCTAACGGCCAGCACCTCGACGTAATAGTTCACCGCGGTCTTGGCCGGCGCCGCCTCGGCGCCGCCGTTGAGGGTGTAGAAGCGCTCGACCTGCGGCGCGGCGCAGGCCGCCAGCAGGCCCAGCGCGGCAAACAGGGCCAGCGCGGGCGCGCGGCGCAACATGGCATGGCGGGTCATTTTTGGTCTCCTTTTTTACCGCGGAGCAGCGCTTCCGGGTGGCGTTCCAGATAGTCGGACAGGCCGTTGAGCGACTGCAGCGTCTGCGTCAGTTGTTGCAGCGCCTGGCGCACGTCCGATTGCAGCGGCGAGTCCTTCTGCAGCACCTGTTCGGCGGTGCTGAAGGTTTGCTTGGCCGCGTCCAGGGTTTTCTGCATCTCCGGCACAACCTGGCCGTCGAGCCGCTTGATCATCGCGTCGGCGCTTTTCACGGTGGCGTTCAAGTTCGCGGCGATCTCGGCGTACGGCACCTGGTCGAGCTTTTTGACGATGCTGGCGATCTGCGTCTGCAACTCGTCCAGGCTGTTCGGCACCGTCGGCACCTCCATCGGATACTGGTTGAAGTCGAGCTTGACCGGCGGCGCCTTCGGGAAGAAGTCGAGCGCGATGTACAACTGGCTGGTCAGCAGGTTGCCGGTGCGCAGCTGGGCGCGCATGCCGCGGCTGACCATCCGTCCCAGCACGTCGTGGCCTTCCTTGCGGTACTCGTTCTCCAGCGTCTGCTGGAAGCGCTTGCCCAGGCGGCCCGGGTACAGGTCGACCGTCACCGGCATGCGGAAACTCTTCTTGAGGTTGTCGTACTCGACGCCGACCGAGCGCACCTCGCCCAGCACGATGCCGCGGAAGTCGACCGTGGCGCCGGCCGACAGGCCGCGCAGCGACTGGTCGAAATAAAACACGGTGGTGATCGGCGCGCCGTCCGGCTCGCGCATCGCGCTGGCCTGGTCGGCCGCCAGCGGGAAGGTGGTGCCGGCGGCGGCCACCGCGTCGGGCCGCTGGCCGTTCTGCGATTCGAAGGCGATGCCGCCGACGACCATCGCCGCCAGCGACTGGGTGTTGAGCTTGAAACCGTTCGAGTCGAGCCGCACGTCGACGCCGCTGGCGTGCCACCAGCGCGAATTCTGGCCGACGAACTGCTCGTACGGCGATTGCACGAACACCTCCATGCTGACGCCGTTGCCGGCCTTGTCGAGCGCGAAGCTGACCACCTGGCCGACCTGCACGCGGCGGTAGAACAGCGGCGAGCCGATGTCGACCGAGCCGAGGCTGTCGCCGTGCAGCTTGAACAGCTTGCCCTTCTGGTCGCCGGCCACCGGCGGCGCGTTCTCCAGCCCGGTGAAGGCGTCGTCGCGCTCGGCCGACTTGCCGGCGTCGACGCCGATGTAGGCGCCCGACAGCAAGGTGCCCAGGCCGGACACGCCGCTGGCGCCGACGCGCGGACGCACCACCCAGAAGCGCGTGTCCTGCGCCGTGAAGCGCTTGGCCTCCTTGCTCATGTCGATCGTCACCAGCACCTTCGACAGGTCCTCGCCGAGCTTGATGGCGCGCACCAGGCCGATCTCGACGTCCTTGTACTTGACCTTGGTCTTGCCCGGCTCCAGCCCCTCGGCGCTGCGGAAGCTAACCGTCACCGTCGGCCCCTGGTCGAGCACCGAACGGGCCACCAGCGCGGCGCCGATCAGCGCCGCCAGCAACGGGATCAGCCAGACCAGCGACGGCAGCCAGCGGCTGGCCGGCTCGACTTCGGGTTCCGGCGGCAGCGGCGGCGCGGGTGGGCGGGCGACGGCGCCCGCGATGCTCGGCTCGTGCTCAGACATGTTTTTCTCCAGGGGGGGCAAGCGGGCCACGGTCGACGTGGTCCCAGATAAGGCGCGGGTCGAACTGCATCGACGCCAGCATGGTCAACACCACCACCGCGCCGAAGGCCAGCGCGCCCGGGCCGGCCGTAATCACGGCCAAGGCCTGGAAGCGCACCAGCGCGACGGTCAGGGTGACGACGAAAATATCCAGCATCGACCAGCGGCCGATGAATTCCACCATCCGGTACAGCAGCGTGCGTTGCAGCGGGCGCCAGCGCGAGCGCCGCTGCGCGCTCCAGGCCAGCAGCGTCAGTACCGCCAGCTTGAGCATCGGCACCACCACGCTGGCGACGAAAATGATCGCCGCCATGCCCTGCGAACCGCTGTTCCAGAAAAACACCACGCCGCTCATGATGGTGTCGTCCTCGGTGCCGAACAGCGAATGGGTGGTCATCACCGGCAGGATGTTGGCGGGGATATACAGGATCGCCGCGGCGATCAGCAGCGCCCAGGTGCGCGCCACGCTGTCCGGGCGGCGCCGGTGCAGCGCGCCGGCGCAGCGCGCGCAGCGCTGGCGGGCGCGCGCCGGCGCCGCCGGCGTGACCAGGCCGCAGGCGTGGCAGGGCAGCAGCTCGGCGCCCGAGGCGCGCAGCGCCGCGTAGTCGAGTCGCGGCGGCGGCCGCGGCGCCAGGTCGTCGGCCAGGTTCCACAGCGTCTTCGGGTCGAACGCCACCACCAGCGCCAGCATCAGGGTCAGCGCGCCGAAGGCGTACAGGCCCGGCTGCGGCAGCACCCGCGCCAGGCTGGTCATCTTGATGACGGTGATCAGGATGCCGATCATCAGCACCTCCGTCATGCCCCAGCGGCGCGCCGCCTGCACCGCGCGCAGCACCCGGTTCAAGCCGGGCGGCGGCGCGCCGGCGCGCAGGCCCAGCGCGACGTACAGCAGCGCGCCCAGTTCGACCGCCGGGAACAGTATCGTGAAGAGGAACACCATCGCCGCCACCAGCTGCATCTGTTCCGACCACAGCACGACGATGGCGCCGAGCAGCGTGGCGCTGGACGTGTAGCCGTTGACCTCCAGCTCGACGATGGGGAAGAACTGGGCGATCAGGAACACCAGCGCGGTGGCCAGCGTCAGCGCGACCACCCGGTCCAGGTCGGCGGTGCCGCCGCGGTAGAGCACCGAACGGCAGCGCGTGCAGCGCGCCTTCTCCCTCGGACGCAGCGGCCGCTTGCGGTGCAATGTGCCACAGTCATGACAGCTGATCAGGTCGTATCGATGCACGGGTTCGCGGAGGCTGGATAATGTTGCATATCATACGGTATCGGCGCGCGTGCAAGCGCGAATGCCGTTCAGTGGGCGGGCCGGCGGCGCCAAAAACCCGCGCCGGCAACGAGCCGGGGTCACACCGCGATGGTCTGACCCCGGGGTTGCGGGCTTGCCGTGAAGTGTTGCCCGGCCTGCCCCTCGAACAGGCGCACGATCTCCTCGGCCGGCACCGGCCGGCTGAACAGGTAACCCTGCATTTCGTCGCAGCCGTTGGCGTGCAGGAAGTCGCGCTGCGCCTGCGTCTCGACGCCCTCGGCCACCACTTTCAGCTGCAGCTTGTGCCCCAGCGAGATCACCGCCGTGGCGATGGCGCGGTCGTCGTCGTCGTCGGGCAGGTCGCGCACGAACGACTTGTCGATCTTCAGGCGGCCGATGGGGAAGCTTTTCAAGGCCGACAGGCTGGAATAGCCGGTGCCGAAATCGTCGATCGACAGTTGCACGCCCATCGCCTGCAACTCGCGCATCGTCTGCAGCGCCTGCTGCAAGTCTTGCATGATCAGGCTTTCGGTCAGCTCCATGCCCAGGTAGCGCGGCGCCAGGCCGCTGTCGCGCAACGCCTCGGCGATGCGGGCGACCAGGTTGGCCTCCTTGAACTGGCGCGCCGACAGGTTCACCGACATGGTGATCGGCGGCAGGCCGGCGTCCTGCCAGGCGCGGTTCTGCCGGCACGCGGTCTGGATGACCCAGTCGCCGATCGGCACGATCAGGCCGTTCTCCTCGGCCAGCGGAATGAAGGCGTCCGGCGCCACCATGCCCAGCTGCGGGTGGCGCCAGCGGATCAGCGCCTCGACGCCAATCATGCGCCCGCTGTCCAGGTCCACCTGCGGCTGGTACAGCAGGATGAACTCGGCGCGCTCGACGGCGTTGCGCAAGCCCTCCTGCAGCGCCAGCTTTTGCTGGATCTTCAGATTCATCTCGCTGGTGTAGAACTGGTAGTTGTTACGCCCCAGCTCCTTGGCGCGGTACATCGCCGCGTCCGCGTGCATCAGCAGCGTGGTGGTGTCGGCGCCGTCGGCCGGATAGCTCGCCAGGCCCATGCTGCAGGTGATCTGCAGACGCTGCCCGGCGACGTGCACCGGCTGGCCGATGGCGTCGCGGATGTCGCCGAGCACCCGCGCCACGCCGCCGGCCGCCTCGGCCTGGTCGCACAGCACGATGACGAATTCGTCGCCGCCCAGGCGCACCACCGTGTCGGTCGCGCGCACGCACAGCAACATGCGGTCGGCCACCGCCTTGAGCAGCTCGTCGCCGGCGTTGTGGCCCAGGCTGTCGTTGATCAGCTTGAAATGGTCGAGGTCGAGGAAGGCCACCGTCACCTCGCGCTCGTAGCGCTGGGCGTAGAACATCGCCTGCTTCAAGCGGTCCTCCAACAGCGTGCGGTTGGGCAGGCCGGTCAACGCGTCGTGCTGGCCCATGTAGCGGATCTGCTCCTCGGTGTTCCTGCGCTCGATGGCGATGCCGGCGATGCGCGTGGCCATCTCCATCAGGCGCGTCTCGGCCGCGCTGGGCACCCGCACCTGGTAGGCGTACAGCGCGAAGGTGCCGAGGATTTTCCCGTCGTTGAGCATCACCGGGGTCGACCAGCAGGCGCGCAAGCCATACGGCGCCACCAGCGCGCGGTAGTCGTCCCACAGCGGATCGACCAGGATGTCGCTGACGATCACGGTTTCGCCGCGGTGCGCGGCGGTGCCGCAGGAGCCCGCCTTGGGTCCGGCGGCGAGGCCGTCGATCAGCGCCGTGTAGTGCGCCGGCAGGTTGGGCGCGGCGCCGTGGCGCAGATGGCGGCCGTCCTCCTCCAGCAACAGCACCGACGCCATCATGCCCTCCATCTGCGACTCGATCAACAGCACCAGGCTCTCCAACACCTCGGCCAGCGGCGTGCTGCTGGCAATCATCTCCAGCACCCTGCCCTGCTTGACCCACAGCGTTTCGGCGCGCAGGCGCACCACCGCCTCCTCCTGCAACTGCTGGTTCTGCTCGGCCAGGCGCTCCTTGGCGTCGCCCAGCTCCAGCGTGCGCTTTTCCAGCTGCAGCCGGTCGTGCAGGAAGCGCTGCACCGCGCGCGCCATCTCGCCGATCTCGTCGGCGGCGTCGACCGCCAGCGCGGCCGCGCCGGCGCCGGCGCCGGCATGGCCGCGCCGCAGCGCGTGGCTGATGTCGCTCAGGCGCGCCAGCACATGGCGCCCCAGGAACACCCGCCCGACCAGCCAGGCCAGCAACACGCTACCGGCCAGCATCGCCAACACCCACTGCTGGCGGCGGTTGGACGCTTGCACCAGCTCGCGCACGGCGCCGCGGTAGTCGCGCGTCAGCTGGGACGACTGCTGGCGCGCGGCGCCGGCCAGCGCGGCGCCCTGGCGGCGCAGTTCGCCATGGAAGCGCTGCAGTACCCGCCGCCGCTCCAGCATGTCGGCGCGCAGCGCGAACAGGTCCGCCGCCCCGGCAGCCGCGGCGGGGTCGCAGCGGACGCATACAACCCGCTCCAACCGAGCCCGGACACCCTGACTGCCCACGGTCAAACACTCCCACACCCGCAATACAC
>NZ_JBJXIB010000179.1:0-8205 GCF_046115965.1 Janthinobacterium sp. CG_23.3
GCGGGGCGGTTTTGGTGGCATGCACGCATGATGCGTTATCCACGATTCGTTTACAACAACTTTCTACGCTGTACGCTCAGGCTGAATAGTCACCTTAAATTTTACGTTCGGCAATTTTAGCAACGTATGCGCGAGCTCGGTGGGATTTAAACGGCATTGTATTGAATCGATAGCGGTGCATGAATTTGGACATGTTTTGGGCTTGGCGCACGAACAGAACCGGGCAGACACGCCAACGGCCACCTGCAGGGAGCCGCGCCAGGGTAGTAATGGCGATGTCACCGTCGGCGCCTGGGATTTGAATTCCGTAATGAATTATTGCAACACGAATTACAACGGCAACGGCGCTTTGAGCCCGGTTGACATTCAAACAGTACAAACCTTTTACCAAGCTCAGTTGGCCGATGCGGATTTCTCTTTCGATGCCGATTTCTATCTGAGCCTGTATCCGGATTTGCGTAATGTCTTCGGAAGCGACCACGACGCCGCGCTGCGGCATTGGAACGCTACCGGCATTGCCGAGGGGCGCAGAGCATCCCGCGAATTTGATGCGGTGTATTATCTGAACAAATATCCAGACCTGAAAAACGCTTTTGGCAACAACTATGCCGCCGCGCTGAACCACTGGAAAACGAGCGGCATCGCCGAGGGCCGCCAGGGCTCGTTGGAAGTCAATTCCTCATATTATTTGGATAGCAATACCGACCTGAAGGCGGCGTTTGGAAGCAACTACCGCCTGGCCTTAAACCACTTCAAGGTCAGCGGTTTTAATGAGGGGCGGCAGGGCGCCGCCGAGTTTGGCGTGGTTCAATATTTCAATCGATATGGGGATCTGCGCGAAGTATTCAAATACACGAACGGACCGGCTTCGCTGCTTAACGATAAAACGCTGGGTTTCCGTCATTGGGTACAGGACGGCAAGCGGGAGGGGCGAATCGGTAATTGATTTTCTCTGGCCAAGCGCCCGCAGCGGCCGCCAGGTTTCTGGCTGCGGCCTGTAGCCGGCGTCGGGGCGCTTGTTGTCGCCGCTTGCTGCTCAGTGGGGAAGGGCTGCGGCGGCGCAGCGCGTCAGGATCACGTGTTTGACGAGCGGCCGGCTGGACTCGCTGAGGTTGCTCAGCTTCACGCGCTGCTTGAACGCGTCGAGTCCGAGCCGGGCCGCGAGTTGGCCCACGCACTCGTCGGCGAACGACGGCGTCAGACTGCGGTGGCGAAAGTCGATGTCAACGGACTCGTGCTCGCGTAACAGGGCCAGCAACTGCGCCCGCGCCTGTGCGCCGGCAGGGCGGGTGGTCAGTTCCCTGGCGAGCTCTTCGATACTGACGCTAAAAGTCGAAATCATCATCACTCATTCCCTCCGGCAGCGGAAAACCATCATAGACAGCACCGGTATCCATCTGAACGTCCAGATTCCATTCAATTACCAATAAAGTACCATTCCACGGCGAGTTGGGGGCATATATTCCTGCATAGCTTGAGGTAAGGCAGAACGCTTCCACCCCGGAGCGCAAATACAACACGCCGTCGTTTTGCTCCAGCAAATTGCGGGCCACCGCCAGCCGCGTTCTGCGCCAGCGAGGCGCCGATGCCGATGCCGGTGTCGGCCAGCGCGATCTGCGCTTTTCGCCTTGCGGGCCAGACCTGCGCGCGCAGCACGCCATAGACCCCGTCGGTGACCGCAGAGTGCGCGTAGCAATTGCCGAGCATTTCGCGCAGCATCGTGTAGAGCGCATCGATGGTGCGGGCATTGGAGCATACCGACTTGAACAGGGCGACCAGGGCGTCGGCCGTGTTTTCGATGCCGCTCTCGTCCCTGAGCAGTTCAATCGGATAATAGCGGCCCGCCGCGTGGCGTTGCCTGCCGCGGAAAGGGGATGCAATGCCGAGCGCGCCCCACAGGTTCATGGTGTCGGCGTAGGAGCTGATGGCGTCGGGCAGGGCGAGACGGGCGGGGCCGGGGTGGCGCAGACGTCAGCGTAAAGTTAACGGGCAAAAAGAAAGCCGCGAATATCGCGGCTTGCTTTTTGTTGCGCCGGTGTCAGCGGCCCGGCGCGGGCGCCGCCGCGCTTCAGCGCGATCCGCATGGCGCGTAGCCCATGGCGCCGGTCTTGCTGACCGACAAGCGCTGCGCCAGCCGGTTCAACTGCGCGCCCAGCCCCGCCGCAATAGACGGCCGGCGCGCGCCGCTGAAGTCGACCCGGCTGGCCACTTTGTCGGCCTCGATCACCACCAGGCGGCCGGCCGGCACGGCGAAGTTGTCGCCGGCGCTGAGCCAGTAGTCGCCCAGCTCGCCCTCGACGGTGAGCCAGACCCGGCCGCTGGCGATGCGCAGGCTCTGGGCTTGGCCGGCGACGCCGGAGACGGCTTGGCCGGCTGCGATATGAAAGCAGCTGTTTGCGAATAATTCTCTCATGATGGTCACCCGTTCAAGTAGCGCCGGCCCGCCGGATCGAATCTTTCGATCGCATGTATCGGTGCCGGACAAGACCATATTACGTCTTGTGTGCGCCGCAGCAAAATGATAAATTTTCCCTGTCTTTGCTATTTATATTCACATACCGCGATGGCCGTCCCAGGTCGGCTGCACCCCGCGAACGCAAGTTATTTTCGACTGTCCATATTGCTCCGCGCCGCCAAACAACCCCGCGCGCACTTGGGATAGGTCAAGGATGGCTAGCAGACCAAGATGTTACTATGTGAAACTTTCAAAATTAACAATCCGCCGCGTCAACGCTGCGCGGTGTGGGAACCTACATGAGCGATGGACTTCAAAGTTTGCGCGAGCTGATCGCCGGACGCCAGCATAACCGCATACTGCGCCTCTCCTTTCCCGGCAACGACGGGCCATCCTCCCAGCTACTGGTCGACAAACTGGACGCGTTCGAAAGCTTGTCGCGCGATTTCGATTTCACCGTGGAGTTACTGTCGGATAACGCGTGCCTGGAGCTCAAGGACCTGCAAGGCAAGCTCCTGTGCGTGGAAATGGTCCGTTCGAACGGTACCATGCGACACTTTTCCGGCTACGTGTACGAATTCCGCTTACGCCGCGTCGATGGCGCCCTGGCGTTTTACGAGGCCCGGTTGGGGCCTTGGGCGCGCTACTTGAGTCTGCGTAAAGACAATTACTTGTTTCACAACAAGAGCTTGCGCGAACAGACCACGATGATCTTCCAGGATTACGGCACCCATGCCGTCTGGGACTGGCGCGTCATCGGCGATGATGCGCCGATGACGGATGCCTGCCAGTTTGGCGAATCCGATTTCAATTATCTGTCGCGGCGCTGGGAGGCGGCCGGCTGGAGCTATTTCTACGAGCATGCCGCGACGGGCCACCAGCTTGTTCTCATTGACGACACCACCCGCGCGGCGTTGATCGACGGCGGCGCCGACGTTCCCTACCAGCGCCACGGCGGTTCGTACGAGGAAGACGGTATCGGCGAATGGTCCCCGGTGCGCCAGTGGATGCCCGGCAGCGTGGCCGTGGCGCGGTTCGATTTCAAGAATCCGGCCCGGCAGTCGCAAAATATCAGCGCGGTGCCGACCGTGAGCAAGCAGGGCGCCGTGCTGGATATCGAGTCGTATGAATACGCCGGCGCCTACGGCTTCAAGAACCGCCAGGACGGCGACCGCTTGGCCAAGCTACGGATGGAAGAGATGGAAGCGGCCGGCAAACATTTCGAAGGCGCCGGCAACAACCGCTATATGATGCCGGGGCGCTGGTTCCACCTGGTCGGCCATTTCGACGACAGCCTGGCCGTCGGCGAACGGGCCGGGGAGCAGAACGCCTTCCTGGTTCTCGAAGTGCGGCACGCGGCAAGCAATAATTATTTGCAGGGCGCGGACGGCCCCGCCGGTTACAGCAACCGCCTGCGCTGCATCCGCAAGGCGATACCATGGCGGCCCGGCCGCAATTTCAACAGCGTCGACACCAGGATCTTGGCGCCGCAGACGGCCAGCGTGGTCGGCCCCGCCGGACCCGACAGCATACACGTCGACGAGTATGGCCGGGTGCGCATCCAGTTCCACTGGGACCGGGTCGGCGAATACGACGACCGAAGTTCGGCCTGGGTGCGCGTCGCCGGTTTATGGGCGGGTAGCGAATTGGGCGCGGCGGCGATACCGCGCGTCGGCTCGGAAGTTTTGGTGGCATGGCTCGATGGTAATCCCGACCATCCGATCATCACCGGCGCCATCCATAACCAGCGCAATATGCCGCCATGGGCGCTATCGACCCAGCAGGCGTTGACGGGCCTGCGCAGCCGCGAGTTGAAGGCCAACGGCGGCAACGCCGCCAGCGGACGCAGCAACCACTTAATCCTCGACGACACCAATGGAAAAATACAGGCGCAGCTAAAAAGCGACCACCAACACAGCCAGTTGAGCCTGGGCCACATCACCCGCATCCAGAGCAACGCCGGGCGCCAAGACGCCCGCGGCGAGGGCTGGGAGCTGCGCAGCGACGGCAATGGCGCTCTGCGCTCGGGCAAAGGGATGCTGATCTCCACCGAAGCGCGCGCCGGCGCGCAAAGCCACATCACCGACATCGGCGAGCCGTTGCGGCGGCTGACGACGGCGCGCGACCAGCACGAGCGGTTCGCCGATTTCGCGCAGCAGCTGGAGGCGCAGGAGAAAAACGCCGACCAGAGCGCGGTGGCCCGGGCCATCAAAGAGCAAAACGAGGCGCTGAAGGGCGGCGGCGAGCAAGGCGAGCTGGCGGCGCCGCATTTGCTGGTGGCCGCCGCCGACGGCATCGAGGGGACGACGCCGAAAAGCATCCACCTAGCCAGCGGCGAACACACCGCGCTGACCACCGGCGGGCACGTCAGCCTTAGCGTCGGCGAGCGCCTGCTGGCCAGCGTCAAAGGCGGGATCCGCCTGTTCGCGCATCAGATGGGCATGAAACTCATCGCCGCCGCGGGCGTGATTGAAATCAAGGCGCTGACCGACGCGATCAAAATGATCGCCAAGCTCGATATCGAAATCATCAGCACCACCGACAAGATCCGCATCTATTCGACCAAGACCGTTGAAATCGGCGCCGGCGACAGTTTTACGGTGTGGAAGCCGGACAGCATCGTCGACTACACCCAGAACCGCATCACCTTCGCCAATTTTTCGGCGCCCGGGCCAAAAATGATGCCGGGCAGCGTGCCACAACTGCCCGAGGGGAAAATTTGTACCAAGTGCATGCAAAACGCCGCCAATACCGCCGGCACGCTCAGCAAAATCGGCTAACCGCGGCGACGCGCAACCCTTTGTTTTAAAGACGCAATGACACCGACACTCCATTATTTGCTCGACGGCGCCATGGTGGGCGGCGCCGATAGCCGCCTGCCGGCGGCGCTGCCCCATCCGGCCTGGCTGTACCCGCTGGCCGGCCGCGACGACCCCGGCGCGCCGTTCGGCGCCATCCTGCTCGATCCGCAGGCGGCCGCCGCCGCGCAGCAACAGGAGACGCTGCTGGCGTTGCGCCAGGCGGTTCCGTCCGGCTTGCACTGGTCGGTCATCGAATCCACGCTCACGCCAGCGCAGATGGCGGCGCACCTGAGCTAGTTCACCAAAATCCTGCTGGACGACAGGCAAACCTATTTCTTGCGTTTTACCGATTGCCGGGTGCTGCTGGTCTTGTCCAGCGTGCTAACGGCCGGGCAATGGCGCGCACTGACGGCGCCCATGGCGACGTGGGAAATCCATCTGCGCGACGGTAGCCGGCATGCGCTGCCGTTGGGCGGCAGCGACGTCGAGCCGGCCGCCGCGCCCTGGATATTGCGCGACAACCAAGTCGCGGCCTGCATGGACGCGGAGGAAGCGGACATCTTGTTAAACCAGCTGGGCTACACGCTCGACAACATGGGCGAGAACATCCACCACTACTGGAACGCCGCCAAACGCTGCGTCGCCGCGTGGCAGCAGGACGGCGCGGGAAACCGGCAGACCTTGTTCTATATTGCGCGCAGGGCGTTCCAGCCGGAAGGAACAGCGCTGAAGGCGAGCGAGCTGAACGCGCTGTTTCTGGCCTCGCCGCCGCTCTGTGAGGGCGTCCAATGACTGTGAAATCCGTGTTGCTACATCTGCGGCGGCTTTGTTGCATCGCCGGTGTGTGGGTGCTGGCGGCTTGCGCCGGCCCCGGTGACGGCAGTCGGGCGCCCGCCGAAATGATGGGCGTTTCCATTGTCTCCGTGGGCCACATTGGTGGAATGGTTGGTATTCCCAATTTTTATGTTAATGGCGCGTGGGGTGGAAACAGCACCGGTTGGGGCGGAGGTGGAAAGACAGCCTGTTGTGTAAGTTTGCCTAAAATTCCGCAACCGACGCTGGTGACGGTGAAGTGGGAAAGTTGCGATATCAGCCACATTGAGTTTGTCAATGATCGAGCGGTTGATCCCAATTCAGAGTGCAAGTCCGAATGGCACGAGGCCAGCGTTCCGGTGCATTTCGCGGTGCCACCGGGGGATAGTTTTGGCTTGAACATTCATTTTTTGCCGGGCAACAAAGTAGAGGCATGGTTGTCCAACAAGGGCGTGGGAAAAGCGGACTACCCGGGGCCAAAATATTCGCGTGGGCCCGCCCCGGACCATGCCGTGGAGTAGTTTGGCACGTGCAATTCCAAAGGGGCAACGATCAAAATGCAATTTAAAGGGAGAACGCAATGAATGTAATGATGAAATCCACGCTGCGAAATTTTCGATGGTTCTGCTGCGGAGTTGGTTTGCTGGTACTGGCGGCTTGCGCCGGCCCCGGTGGCGGCAGTCGGGCACCCGCCGAAATGATGGGCGTTTCCATTGTCTCAGTGGGCCACATTGGTGGAATGGTTGGTATTCCCGATTTTTATGTTAATGGCTCGTGGGGTGGAAACAGCACCGGTTGGGGCGGGGGCGGCGGAACGACTTGCTGTGTAAATTTGCCTAAAATTCCGCAACCGACGCTTGTAACGGTGAAGTGGAAAACTTGCGATATCAGTCACATTGAGTTTGTCAATGATCGAGCGGTTGATCCGAATTCAAAATGCAAGTCCGAATGGCACGAGGCCAGCGTTCCGGTGCATTTCGCGGTGCCACCGGGGGATAGTTTTGGCTTGAACATTCATTTTTTGCCGGGCAACAAAGTAGAGGCATGGTTGTCCAACAAGGGCGTGGGAAAAGCGGACTACCCGGGGCCAAAATATTCGCGTGGTCCCGCCCCTGACTATGCCGTGGAGTAGTTTGGCACATGCAATTCCAAAGGGGCAACGATAAAAATGCAATTTAAAGGGAGAACGCAATGAATGTAATGATGAAATCCACGCTGCGAAATTTGCGATGGTTCTGCTGCGGAGTTGGTTTGCTGGTACTGGCGGCTTGCGCCGGCCCCGGTGGCGGCAGTCGGGCGCCAGCCGAAATGATGGGCGTTTCCATTGTCTCAGTGGGCCACATTGGTGGAATGGTTGGTATTCCCGATTTTTATGTTAATGGCTCGTGGGGTGGAAACAGCACCGGTTGGGGAGGTGGGGGAAAGACAACCTGTTGTGTAAGTTTGCCTAAAATTCCGCAACCGACGCTGGTGACGGTGAAGTGGAAAACCTGCGATATCAGTCACATTGAGTTTGTCAATGATCGAGCGGTTGATCCCAATTCAGAATGCAAGTCCGAATGGCATGAGGCCAGCGTTCCGGTGCATTTCACGGTGCCACCGGGGGATAGTTTTGGCTTGAACATTCATTTTTTGCCGGGCAACAAAGTAGAGGCTTGGTTGTCCAACAAGGGCTTGGGAGAAGCGGACTACCCGGGGCCAAAATATTCGAGTGGTCCCGCCCCTGACTATGCGAAGGAAGAATAAACTTGAGCGCTCCCACCCATTATTTGGCGCCGCCAACGCTGCAACGCGCAGACAAATTACCCCACGGTACTTGCGTCGATTGTAAATCCGTCGTCAACATCGGAATATTTTTTGATGGCACCGACAATAATTTTGAGCGCGACAAAGGAAAATTGGGCCATAGCAACGTGGCCCGTCTTTTTTTGGCCTATAAAGATGATCCTGGAAGTGGATATTTCAGCCATTATGTTGCTGGCATTGGAACGGAGTTCAATCTAATTTCCGAAAGCAAGCCCTCTTTCAGGGGGAGTCCATGGGCAATCCACCCAAGTTAAGAATTTTTCTTTAAAAGTAGAGCGAAATACAATAAAAAGCTTGACATGCCAGTGAGGTAGGGCGCGGCCAGTGAGA
>NZ_JBJXIB010000180.1:0-8125 GCF_046115965.1 Janthinobacterium sp. CG_23.3
TGTTTGAAGAACGTCTCAACTTTTTTTCTCCTCCTTTCGCCCCTTCCCCTTTTTCGTTTTTTTTTCTTGTTTTTTCTCCTCCGCGTCGACCCCCCCCCCCCCCCCCCCCCCCCCGCCAAGGCGGCCGAGGCGCGCCGGATCCCCATGCAGCACCAGCAGTTGTTGCTGGCCCGCGGCCAGCGCCTGGTACAGCGCGGCCACGCCATCGGACGTCTCCAGCAGCGCCATGCCGGTCGAGCGCAGCATGGCCTGCTCCGTCACGGCGTCGAGCCGCATGCCGCCGTCGCGCCACAGCGGCCAGTTGACCGACAGGGTATGCCCGTGGCGCCGCTTCAACGCCACCAGGCCGTTGCGGTAGACGGCATAGGCGTCCATGAAGGCATTGGCTGCCGCGTAATCGGCCTGGCCGGCATTGCCGTAGGCGCCGGCCAGCGAGGAAAAGCAAACCAGATAGTCGAGCTTGATGTCTCGGGTGGCGTAATCGAGATTGACCAGCCCGTCCACTTTCGGCGCCAGTACCGCCTGCAGGTCCTGCGCTGTTTTCCGCAGAATGAAGCCGTCGCGCGTCACGCCGGCGCTGTGCAATATGCCGTCAATGCGGCCGTATTCGCGCACCACGCCGTCCACCAGCGCGCTCGCCGAGGCGGCATCGGCGATATCGCTGCGCTGGTAGACGACGCGCGCGCCCATCGCTTCCAATTCGGCCAGTTGCTGCCCGCGCTGCGCGTCAAGCGCCGAGCGCCCGGTCAGGATCAGGGTCGCGGCGGGCGCCTGGCGCGCGATGTCGCGCGCAAAGATCATGCCCAGCCCGCTTGCCCCGCCCGTAATCAGGTAGACGCCGCCCGCCTTCCATGGATGTCCCGCGACCGGCGCCGTCGCCAAGGGCACCCACCGCGCCACCTCGCGCGCAGCGGCCACATGGCGGATGCGGCGCTCGCTTGGACGCAGGCTGTTGTCGCGCAGTTGCCCGACAAGGCGCGCGGCGTCGTCCACCGCGTCCAGCGATATCAATTGGCCGATGAAGCCCGGGTTTTCCAATTGCGCGCTGTCGAGCAGCCCGGCCAGTCCCGCCAGCGCCTGCCCTTCGCCGTGCCCCGGCACGACGACCTGCAGCAGTTGCGCCCCGCCCGCCGCGGCCTCCAGCATGGCGCGAACCTGGCCGAAAACGGCCTGCGCGCACTGATTGAACGCGCCTGCGGCGCCGGCACCGGCATGCGGCGGCACCAGGCACTGCGCCCCAAGCTCGCTGGACAGGCGCTGCTGGTAGAGGCCATCGACGCTATCGAAGCCGCACAGCATCACCACATGCCGCGCATAGACGGGAGGTGCGGCCGCGGCGTCGGTGTGCGCCTGCCACTGCGCCTGCAGCAGCAGGGTAGCGGCGACCGTGCCGGCATCGGCGTCGGCGTCGGCTTCGCGCAGCGCCAGTCCTGACATGCGCACGCACAGCGCGCCCGTTTCGTCGAGCAAATCGATATCGAGCAGCGTGCCCGCATGCGCCGCGTCGGCTACGGCGCCGGGCCGGGCCAGCGCCCACATGGCGGGCGTGCAGCCGCGCAGGATGTCGATGCGCCGCAGCGCCGCCGGCAGCAGCAGTTGGCGGCAATCGGCCGCGCCGAAGGCGAAACTGGCCGCTGCCTGCAACGCCGCCTCCAGCAGCAGCGGATGCAATTGCTGCTGCGCCGCGTCCGCCAACGCCTCGGCCGGCAGAGCCAGTTGCGCCAGCATCAGCTGCTCGCCCAAGTACACGGCGCCGATCGCCCGCTGCGATGGCGCATAGCTCAGGCCGATGTCCTGAAGCCACTCATAACACTGTTGCGACGACAGCCGGGTATTGCCGCACTGGCTGCGCAGCGCTTCCAGGTCGGCGGTTTCCGGCGCCGCGCGCGGCACCATGCTGGCGCGGCCTTCGCAATACAGCAGTTGCTCGCCTTCCGCGGCCCCGTTGAACACTTCAAAGGCGACCTCGCCCGACTCTTCCTGGTACAGGGAAAGGTCGAGCTGAAGCGGGCTCGCCGTCTGTACCAGGCAGTGCGGCCAGCTCACGCCCGACAATCGCAGCATCGCGCTGTCCCGCTCCTGGTCGCCCGCAGCCAGGCCGTAGCCGGCGCGCGCCATTTCAAGGCAAACCGCGCCGCTCACGGCCTGGCGCTGCCGTATGCGGCGTTGCGCGGCATGGGCGGGGACAATGCTGCTGAAGCGCGGCCCGGTCCAGTCGGAGACATTGCGGTGCAGCAGCGGATGCAGCTGCGAGGCGGAGACGGCCGGTTTTTCCGCCTGCGCTGCCACCTGGGGAATCCAATAGCGTTCGCGCGCGAACGGGTAGGTGGGCAGGCTGATGCGGCGCGCCGGCGCGGCGCCCTGCAAACGCGCCCAATCGACTTCCTTGCCGCCGACCCAGGCATCGAGCACTCCCGCCGCCTCCGCGCGGAGCGTCCACGCGTCGGCCAGAACCTCCATCTGCGCCGGCGTGAGCGGCTCGGCACGGTGCTGTCCATGCCTGACCACGCCGCGGTGTACGCCCGCAATCGCTTGCGCGTCGTCCTGCGCGTCCAGCCAAGCCTTCAACTTGCCGGCCAGGCCGGCGTGGGAATCGGCCGCCACGGCCAGCCGTTCAGCCATGGCCTCGCGTCCCAGTTGCAGGGTGCAGGCGATATCGGCCAGATCGGCCCCGGCGCAGCAACCGCCCAGGGCTTCGTGCAGCAGGCGCACGACCTCGCGCAAGCCCCGCGCATCTTTCGCCGACAGGACAATCAGCGCGGCGCGCGGCGCGCCGGCCACCGCGTCGGCTACCGCGGCGGCGCGTGGCGCCTCCTCGATCACCAAGTGCGCATTCGAACCACCCGCGCCGAACGATGAAATGCCGGCGATGCGCGGCACCTCGGTCAGCGCGCCAGCCACGTCGATCCGCGGGCGCGGCCAAGCCGCCAGGCTTTGCTGCACGACGAACGGACTGGCGGCGAAATCGATGTGCGGATTGGGAATGGCCGAATGCAGCGACGGCGCCAGCTGGCCGTGCCGCATCTGCAACAGCACCTTGGTCAACGCGGCAATGCCGGCGGCGCTCTCGCAGTGGCCAATATTCGACTTGGCCGAACCGATCGCACAGAACTGGCGGTCCTGCGTGTGGCGGCGGAATACCCGGCTCAAGCCGGCGATTTCGATCGGATCGCCCAGCGAGGTGCCGGTGCCATGCGCTTCGACGTAGCTGATGCTGCGCGCGTCGATTCCGGCCTGGCGGATGGCGCGTTCAATCACATCGGCCTGGGAGCCCGGATTGGGCACCGTGTAACCATTTGCCTTGCCACCGTGGTTGACGGCCGTGCCCTTGATCACGCCATAGATCTGGTCGCCGTCCGCGATGGCCTTCGACAGCGGCTTGAGGAGCACCGCGCCGACGCCCTCGGCCGGCACGTAGCCGTCGCCGCCCTCGCCGAAACTCTCGCAACGGCCGCTGCTGGAGACGAATTTCCCCTGTCCCAGCAGCAGATACTTATTCGGATGCAGCGACAGGTTGACGCCACCGGCCAAGGCCAGCTCGCATTCGCCATGCTGCAGGCTCTGGCAGGCCAGGTGGATCGCCGTCAGCGACGACGAGCACATGGTGTTGATCGCCATGCTAGGGCCGTTGAAATTGCAGAAATACGAGACCCGGTTGGCAATAGACGAAGAGTTCGACGACAGTGCGACAGGCCGTCCGTGCGCCTGCTCCTGCGCGCCGTACAATTGATATTCCTCGTACATCACGCCGACGAAGACGCCGACATTGCCGCCCGCCTGGCGCGCCAGCGACTCGCGCGTATGGCCCGCGTCTTCCAGCGTCTCGTAGGCGCACTGTAGGAACAGGCGTTCCTGCGGGTCGATGTATTCGGCGTGCAGCGGTGGAATACTGAAGAACAGCGGGTCGAACTGGTCGACGCCATCGATGAAGCCGCCCCACTTGCTCGACGTTTTCCCGGGTGCGGACTTGTCGGCGTCGAAATACTGGCTGTGGTCCCAGCGGTCCTCGGGAATCTCGCTGATGCAATCGAGGCCGTCTTTCAGGTTTTGCCAGAATTCGCGCACGTTGCGCGCCTTCGGATAGCGTCCGGCCAGGCCGATGATGGCGACCGCTTCCAGTGCCAATCCGGCCTCCCCGGGGCGCGGCGCGGCCGCCGGCTGGGGCGCGGGAGCGGCCGCCGGCCGGGGTGCGGACGCCACCGGCTGCCAGGCATGATGACCGCTCAGATACTGCGCCGTTTCGTCGATGTTCGGGTATTCGAACAGCAGGGTGGGCGCCAGCGCGCCGCCGACGTGATCGTTGATGGCCCTCACCAGCTCCAGCATGTCGGCGGAACCGAGTCCCAGTTCATAATATCCGCTGCCGGTTGGAATGGCGTCGGCCGCGCGCTGCAGGCGGGCGCCGATCAAACCTTGCAGGAAGCCGGCAATGGCCGCCGCGTCGGCGGCGACGGGCGCGTCATTGGCGGCGACAGCGGTAGCGGCGGTGGCGGCGGGCGCAAGCTGCTCCGGCGCGCGGCGGGCGGGATCGATCAGGCCTGGCGAGCGGATAATCTTGTTGGCGCAGCCGCGCAACTGCGCAAGCTGGCGCCCGTCGGCGTCGTAAAATTCCATATCGATGCAGAGCAGTTCGCCCTTGTGATGCATGGAGGCGGCGGGAATGCGGGCCGTGCAGGCCGATTGCAGCAGGCCGCAAGCGCGGAAAGACTCGTAAAACAGCGGGATGCGCAGATTCGGCTCGGCTTGCTGGAACCCCGTCGTGGCGACGGCGCTGGCGTCCAGCAGCACCGGATGGAACATGGCGCCGCTGGCGCCGGGCGCCGCCTCGGCACCCAGCGCCACGTCGATCAGCAGCGCGTCGAGCGTCTGATGCGCGACGCCCGCCGCCTGCATGAAGTCAAGATGCACCAGCTCGCGCTGCCGGCACTGCGCGTAGATATCGCGCATATCGATGCTGCGGACGGCATCGCGGCGAGCCGCGGCGATATCCGGCGCGGCGCCAAAAACGACGGGCGCGCACGCATGCATCTCGGCAGTGGCATAACGCAGCGCGGCGCCCGGCCCCTCCGGCTGTCGCTCTATCGAAACGCTCCAATGGGCGTCGCTGCGCATGACGCAGTCGATGACCAGCAAGACCGTCTCGTCCGGCTGGACAATCAGCGGCTGGTAGATCGACAGGTTGCGCAGTTCCAGCTGGGTGTAATCGTAACCGTGTTCACGGAATAACTGATACAGCATGTCGATATAGGCCAGACCCGGCAACAAATGCTGGCCATGCACCAGATGGCCCTGGATCACCGGACGCTGCAAACTCATGGAGAACGTTGATTTCACATCTAACCTCATTGATAACGTGATAAGTGCGCGCCCGAGGGCGCGCCTGATAGTTTTCCCAGTGTCCTGAACCACGCAGTATCAGCTCGATTCTCGTCATATTTAATCCAGAGATCGATGACTCAGGACGCTAGCCTGCCGCTCAACGGCCCCATAAACTTTCCACCGGCGCCGCCGGCTGCTCGCCCGCGGCCGGCGGGCGGTGCAGGACCGGCGCCGGCGCGCCGGCGGCCGCACCGAATGGGCGGATGTCGATGCGGCGCAGCGCCGGCGGGGCCAGCGGCCGCCGGCCCGGCGCGCCCTCTTCGGCCGCAGCGGCCGCCGGCCAAGCCTCCAGGATCGCGTGGACATTGGTGCCGCCGTCGGCAAAGCTGTTGATGGCCGCGCTGCGCACGCCGGCGCCGCGCCAGGCGCTGGCGCTGCGGTTGAAATGGAACGGCGACGCCTGCATGTCGTAATGCCGCATCGGCTGCTGGCCCGACAGGAACGGCACGTCCAGCCCGTGATGCAGCATCAGCACCACCTTGATGAAGCTGGCGATGCCTTCCGCGCACAGCGGATGGCCGATGTTCGGCTTGATCGAACCGAGGCTGCACGGCGCGCCGTCCGCCGCGCGGTAGATCGCCTCGATCGCCTTCAACTCCAGCAGATCCGTCACTTCCGAGCCCGAACCGTTGACCTCGACATGGTCGATCTGCCCCGCGCGCTTGCCGCTGCGCTCCAGCGCCGCCTGCATCACCGCCTTTTGCGCCTGGAAACTCGGCGCCACCGGCCCCGCCGTGCGGCCGTCGTTGTTCACCGCCACCGCCTTGATGGTGGCGTAGATGCGGTCGCCGTCGCGCTGCGCCTGGTCGACGGTTTTCAGCAGCACCATGCCGACGCCCTCGCCCAGCACGGCGCCGCTGGCGCGGGCGTCGAAGATATGGAACTCGCGGCTCAGGATGTCGCGCTGTTCGAACACCTGGAACGGGCCGTCGGTATTCAGCAGGTTCACGCCGCCCACCACGGCGGACGTGATGTCGCCCGCGCGCAGCGCCTGGATGGCCATGTTCATGCCGACGAGGGCCGACGAGCAGGCGCTGTCGAGTACCAGGCTGGGGCCTTGCAGGTCGAAGAACTGCGAGACATTCGCCGCCAGGTAATTCTGCCCCACCGCCATCACGGGATTATTCGCCTTGCTGAACGCCTGGTCGTCGGGACGGTGCTGGCTGCGCCCGCCAAGATAGACGCCGATCGGTTGCCCCTTGATTTCTTGCAGGCTGTAGCCGGCATGGCAAAATAGATTGAGCGTTTCCTCCAGCACCAGCAGCGCCTGCTGGTCCATCGCCCGCACGTCCGCTTCCGACATCAAGAAGAAATCCGCATCGAAATGGGTCACGCTGGGCAGCAATCCGGCGTAGAACTCGCTCTCGTAGCCCCAGCGTTCCTTCGGCACCGGCGCGATCGCCGAGCGCCCCTCCACCAGCAAGCGCCAATACTGCTCCAGATTGTCCGCCCCCGGAAAACGGCAGGACAAGCCGATCACCGCGATGTCGAGCGGCGCCACGCCGGCCGGCCGCGGCGGCGCCGCGGCCGGCAGCGGCACCACTGCCGCCACTGGCTCCGGCAGCGGCAGCGGCAGCGGCAGCGGCAGCGGCACCGACGGTGCGGCGGGCAGCGCCTGGAACGCGGCGGACAGCGCCTCGCCGTGCTTGTTCAGCAGCCATTTGGCAAAGCCCGCAATGGTCGGATACTCGAACAGGATGGATGGATCGAGCTCGCCGCCCGTGCGCTGCGCCACCTGGCGTATCAGTTGCAGCAACAGCACCGAGTCCGCCCCGTATTCGAGGAAGGTGTTACCGGCGTCGATATGGACGGCGTCCATCTTCAGCGTCTCGGCCAGCAGGGCGATCAGCCACGCCTGTACCTGTGCCAATAGCGGCGACGCCGACCCGGACGGGTTGGCCGGCGCCGCCGCCGGCACGCCATGGCTACCCGCGACGGCGGCACGCTGGTGCAGCAGCAGCCCGCGCGGCTGCCACACTTCAGGATTGACGATGGCCGGAATAAGCACCCGTTCCGGGCGGCTGCGCAGCACATGGTCCAGCAGCGCCAGGCCCTCCGCGTCCGTGTGCGACAGCAGGCCGCTGCGCGCATACGCCGCGCTGCCGATTTCGCCGAAACCGGTCTCCTTCCAGCTCGGCCACTGGATGCTCACCAATGGGAAGCCCGCCGTTTGCGCCTCGGCCACATAATCCATGTACGCGTTGGCCATCGCATAATCGCTCTGCCCCGCCGCCAGCGCCGGCAGCAGCGCCGACACCGACGAAAACAGCACGCAGAACTGCGGCGCGTCCTGCGCCAGGCAGGCCAGCAGCACGTCCAGCCCCGCCACCTTCGGCTCAAGCACCCGCGCCACCGCCGCCAGCGACTTGCGCGCAAACACCGGCGTATCCGATTCGCCCAGGCCCGCCGCATGCAGCACCCCGGCGATCGGCCCCAGGCGCGCGCGCACCCCTTCCAGGCAGGCGCGCACCGCCGCCTCGTCCGACAGCGCCAGAGCCACCACCTCCACCTGCACGCCCTGCGCGCGCAAGCCCTCTATGGCGCGCATCTTGGCGGCCAGCGGACCGTTTTCGCGCTGGTGCTCGGCCCACTGCGCGGGGGCGGGAAACACATCGCGCCCGCTCAGCACCAGCCGCCGCACGCCGTAATGGCGCACCGCATGCTGCGCGCACAGGTAGCCGATGCCGCGCGTGCCGCCCGTCACCAGCAACACCTGGCCGGCGTCGAAACGCGGCAGTTCCTCCAG
>NZ_JBJXIB010000181.1:0-8106 GCF_046115965.1 Janthinobacterium sp. CG_23.3
AGGGGAAGGGGCACGGCTCTTTGGAAAGGTGTGCGAGGGTTGGGTGGAGCGTGGGAAGGGGTCGGTAGGGGTGTGAGCGTGTTCGGGTTGTGGTCCCGCCGCGCACCGCATCAAGGGCGCCGCCGCCACGCTCAGCGCGCAGGCGCTGGCGCAGGCGGCCGAAACGCTGGAACTGCAGGCGCGCCGGCGCGAACCGGCGGCCATGCCGGCGGCGCTGGCCCTGCTGGCCGCCGAGGCGGCCGCGCTGGCCGCCGAACTGGTGTCTTATTGTGGAGATGGGCTATGAAGATCTTGATCGCCGACGACGATCCAATGTCGCTGCTGTACCTGCAGGACGCGCTGCAAGACTGGGGCTACGAGGTCGTCGCCGTGCCGGACGGGCGCAGCGCGCAGGCGATCCTGAGCGGCGCCGACGCGCCGATGCTGGCCATCCTCGACTGGATGATGCCGGGCATGGACGGCATCGACCTGTGCCGCATGATCCGCGGCAACGGCAACGACAGCTACACCTACGTGATCATGCTGACCTCGCGCACCGAAACGGCGTTTATCGTCGAGGCCATGACGGCCGGCGCGGACGACTTCGTCAGCAAGCCCTTCCACGTCGAGGAACTCGAAGTGCGGGTGCGCGCCGGCAAGCGCATCTGCGAGCTGGAACAGCAACTGCGCCTGCGCGCCAGCCACGACGCGCTCACCGGCATCTACAACCGCGGCGCCATCATCGACCTGCTGCAAAAGGCGCTGGCGCGGCAACGGCGCGAGCGCGCCGGCATCGCCCTGGTGTTCGCCGACCTCGACCACTTCAAGCGCATCAACGACGAATACGGCCACCTGGCCGGCGACGCCGTGCTGTGCGAGGTGAGCCGGCGCATGGCGCGCATGCTGCGCCCGTACGACTCGCTGGGCCGCTACGGCGGCGAAGAGTTGATGGTGGTGCTGCCGGCCTGCGGCGACGACGGCGCGCTCGAAGTGGCCGAGCGCATCCGCAAAGCCGTCTGCGGCGCGCCCGTCGCGACCGACTTCGGCGCGCTGCCGGTATCGGTCAGCATCGGCGTGGCCGTGCTGGCGCCAGGCGCCGACGCCACCCTGAACCAGCTGATCCAGTGCGCCGACCAGGCGCTGTACGCGGCCAAGAACGGCGGGCGCAACCGCGTTGTGCTGGCGCCGTGAATCGCCCCCTGGCGGCGGCCGCGCATGCGCTCCGGTCAGCGGGCCGGCAACGCCGCAACCAAGCCGCGGCAAGGAAGCGGGGTCCGCCCCCCGCGGTCCGGCCCCCGCCTTACGCCCCGGGTTTTAAATAATTCGACGTCGAAGCCGTCCAATTGAACGGCACGGCGCCGCCGCCGATGGCGCGCAAGCACCCCTTGTCGTTTATAATTTCGGCATATCGCAGGCCGGCGCCGACTCTGAGGCGCCGATCAGCCCGCCCACCGATTCATTACGCTTTTGCTGAATGCGACCCATTATGTCCACTATCCGTATCAATACCCCCGAAGACATCGAAGGCATGCGCGTGGCCGGCAAACTCGGCGCCGAAGTGCTCGACTACATCACCCCCTTCGTCAAGGTCGGCGTCACCACGGGCGAACTGGACCGCCTGTGCCACGAGTACATGGTCAACGTCCAGGGCACCATCCCGGCGCCGCTGAACTACTGCCCGCCCGGCTACACCCCCTACCCGAAGGCGATCTGCACCTCGGTCAACGACGTCATCTGCCACGGCATCCCGGGCGACAAGGTCTTGAAGAACGGCGACGTCGTCAACCTCGACATCACCGTCATCAAGGACGGCTACCACGGCGACAACAGCCGCATGTACTTCATCGGCACGCCGTCGATCCTGGCCAAGCGCCTGTCGGAAATCACCTTCGAGTGCATGTGGCTGGGCATCGCCAAGATCAAGCCGGGCGCCCACCTGGGCGACATCGGCCACGCCATCCAGCAGCACGCCGAAAAGGCCGGCTACTCGGTGGTGCGCGAATTTTGCGGGCACGGCATCGGCAAGGTCTTCCACGAGGAGCCGCAGGTCTTGCATTACGGGCGCCCCGGCACGCTCGAGCGCCTCGAAGCGGGCATGATCTTCACGGTCGAGCCGATGATTAACGCCGGCCGCCGCGACATCCGCGAAATGGGCGACGGCTGGACCATCAAAACCAAGGACCGCAGCCTGTCGGCGCAGTGGGAACACACCGTGCTCGTCACCGAGACCGGCTACGAGGTGCTGACGGTGTCGCCGCTGATGCCGGCGCCGCCGGCGATCATCGCCGCGCCGGCCGCCGGCGACGCCGCCGCCTAAGCCGCGGATGCCCGCCGCCGCGATGAAGCAGCAACTGCGCGAACAGCTCAAGCGCCAGTTGAAAGCCGAGCGCCAACTGGTCGTCGCCGGCTTCGCCGAGGACGGCAAGCCGGAGAAGCTGCTGCGCCGGCTGCGCCAGAGCGTCGACGCGGTGCTGGCCAGCGCCTGGCACGAGGCCGGCCTGCCGGCCGACACCGCGCTGGTCGGGGTCGGCGGCTACGGCCGCGGCGAGCTGTTCCCGTATTCCGACGTCGACCTGCTGATCCTGCTGGCGCACGCGCCCGACGCCGCCGCCCAGGAGCGCCTGGAGGGCCTGGTGCAACTGCTGTGGGACCTGGGCCTGGAAATCGGCCACAGCATCCGCACCGTCGACGAGTGCATGAGCGAGTCGCGCGCCGACATCACCGTCCAGACCAGCCTGCTGGAGGCGCGCCTGGTGTGCGGCGACGCCAGCCTGTTCGCCGAAATGCAGCGGCGCTACCAGGACGCGCTCGACCCGCAGGCGTTTTTCCACGCCAAGACGGCCGAGATGCGCCAGCGCCACGCCAAGTACGAGGACACCGCCTTCAGCCTGGAGCCGAACTGCAAGGAAAGCCCGGGCGGCCTGCGCGACCTGCAGGTGATCCTGTGGGTGGCCAAGGCGGCCGGGCTGGCCAGTTCGTGGCGCACGCTGGCCACCGGCGGCCTGATCACCCAGACCGAGGCGCGCCAGTTGATGGAGAAGGAACGCGCCTTCAAGGACATCCGCGTGCGCCTGCACCTGCACGCCGGCCGGCGCGAGGACCGCCTGGTGTTCGACGTGCAGACCGCCATCGCCGAGTCGGTCGGCCTGCAAGCCACCGGCAGCGGCGCGCACATGCGCCGCGCCAGCGAGTACCTGATGCAGCGCTACTACTGGGCCGCCAAGACGGTGACCCAGCTCAACACCATCCTGCTGCAAAACATCGAGAGCCGCCTGTTCGACCAGGGCGGCGAGGCGGTCGCCATCAACCCGCGCTTCAACGAGGTCAACGGCCTGATCGATATCGCCGCCGACGACACCTTCGTGCACAACCCGTCGGCGATGCTGGAAATCTTCCTGTTGATGACCGAGCACCCGGAACTCAAGGGCATGACCGCGCGCGCCACCCGCGCGCTGTGGCACGAGCGCTTCAAGATCGACACCGCGTTCCGCCAGAACCCGGCCAACCGCGCGCTGTTCCTGCGCATCCTGCAGGCGCCGGTGGGCATCATCCACGCGCTGCGGCGCATGAACGACCTGAGCGTGCTGGGACGCTACCTGCCGAACTTCCGCCGCATCGTCGGCCAGATGCAGCACGACCTGTTCCACGTGTACACGGTGGACCAGCACATCCTGATGGTGGTGCGCAACATGCGCCGCTTCACGATGCCCGAGCACGCCCACGAATACCCGTTTTGCAGCCAGCTGATGGCCAATTTCGCCCAACCCTGGCTGCTGTACGTCGGCGCGCTGTTCCACGACATCGCCAAGGGCCGCGGCGGCGACCACTCCAAGCTCGGCACCGTCGACGCCGCCCAGTTCTGCCAGGAGCACGGCATCGACGCCGAAGACAGCGAACTGGTGGTGTTCCTGGTCGAGAACCACCTGGCCATGTCGCACGTGGCGCAAAAGCAGGACCTGTCCGACCCCGACGTCATCGCCGCCTTCGCCAAGAGCGTGCGCGACGAGCGCCACCTGACGGCGCTGTACCTGCTGACGGTGGCCGACATCCGCGGCACCAGCCCGAAGGTGTGGAACGCCTGGAAGGGCAAGCTGCTCGAAGACCTGTACCGCATCACCTTGCGCGTGCTGGGCGGCGAGCCGCACTCGGCCGACCGCGAGCTGAAGAACCGCCAGCAGGAGGCGCTGGCCACGCTGCGCCTGTACGGGCTGCCGCCGGACGCCCACGAGGCGCTGTGGCGCCAGCTCGACGTCGCCTACTTCCTGCGCCACGACGCCTCCGACATCGTCTGGCAGACGCGTTCGCTGTACGACCGCCTGAACAGCGGCAAGCCGGTCGTCAAATGCCGCCTGGCGCCGATCGGCGAGGGTTTGCAGGTGGCCGTCTACACGGCCGACCGGCCCGACCTGTTCGCGCGCATCTGCAGCTATTTCGACCGCAAGAACTTCAGCATCCTCGACGCCAAAATCCACACCACCCGGCACGGCTACGCGCTCGACACCTTCCTAGTCACCGAGCAGAGCTTCGCCAAGAGCTACCGCGACATCATCAGCCTGATCGAGCACGAGCTGGGCGAACTGCTGCAGTCGCAGGCGCCGCTGCCGCCGCCCGGCAAGGGCCGCCTGTCGCGCCTGTCGCGCACCTTCCCGATCCAACCGACGGTCGACCTGCGCCCGGACGAACGCGGCCAGTACTACCTGCTGTCGGTGGCGGCCAACGACCGCACCGGCCTGCTGTACGCGATCGCCAACGTGCTCACCAAGTACCGCATCAACCTGCACACGGCGAAGATCATGACGCTGGGCGAGCGCGTCGAGGACGTCTTCCTGGTCGACGGCGCCACGCTGAACAACGCCCGCAACCAGATTTTGCTGGAAACCGATTTACTCGACGCGCTCAAGGTTTGAGCCGTCCCGCCCTTTGCCCTATTGACTGAACTGAAACAGAACCATGACCGAAGAATTATTACGCCTCTCCAAACGCATGTCCGAACTGGGCTTGTCCTCGCGCCGCGAAGCCGACGAATGGATCGCCCGCGGCTGGGTACGGGTCGACGGCAAGGTGGTCTCCGAGCTCGGTAGCAAGGTCTACCCGAGCCAGCGCGTCACCGTCGAACGCCAGGCCGCGGCCGAGCAATCGAAGCGCGTCACCGTGTTGATCAACAAGCCGATGGGCTATGTCAGCGGCCAGGCCGAGGACGGCTACACGCCGGCCATCGCCCTGATCAACGCCGAGAACCGCTGGGCCGAATGCAAGGCCGCCGAGCAGTTCCACCCGACCCAGTTGCGCAGCCTGGTGGCCGCCGGCCGCCTCGACATCGACTCGGTCGGCCTGTTGGTGCTGACCCAGGACGGGCGCGTGGCCAAGCAATTGATCGGCCACGACACCGACATCGACAAGGAATACCTGGTGCGGGTCGAATATCCGAAGGGCGGGCGCCTGCCCGACGCCGACCTGAAGCGCCTGAACCATGGCCTGTGGCTCGACGGCAAGGCGCTGCTGCCGGCCAAGGTGCGCTGGCAAAACGACGACCAGCTCAGCTTCACGCTGCGCGAAGGCAAGAAGCGGCAGATCCGCCGCATGTGCGAAGCGGTCGGGCTGAAGGTGGTCGGCTTGAAACGGGTGCGCATCGGCCGCGTCAAGCTGGGCGACCTGCCCACCGGCCAATGGCGCTACCTCGGCGCCGACGAGCAGTTTTAAGGGCTTATTCGCGCCGGGTTTGCGCCGCCCCCTGCCGGGACCGGCCCGGCCCGGCTTTGCCGCTGTACAATTTGACGGTTCTGCCGCATGATGTCGTACAGTTTCAAATTGCCGTACAGCAAGGAAAAAGCGCGTGTCGCCCGCACCGAAGTCTGGAATGATTAAAGAGATAAGCTGTCGTGAACGATTTAACCCCGAATCCCCTGCGCAAGGGTCCGCCGAGCCTGTCGGACGCCATCGAACCCATCGCGCCCGGCGCCAAGCCGCACCACATGACCGACCCCTGGGATATCGGCGAGACGCTGACGCGGCTGGCCGAAAGCGGCGATGCGGTGACGATCTACCCGAACGACAGCAGCGTGGCGCTGATGGCGCGCATCCTGTCGGTCGACGAGGAATTGCCGCATTTCGTGATCGAACTCAACGACGGCGCCTGCCTGCCGCCGGGCGCGGCCGTCTTTGTCGCCCTGACCCAGAGCGCCAAGCTGCAGTTCACGCTCAGCTCCGGCTGGGTCAGTCTGGCGGACCAGCCGACGCTGCTGCCGGCCGATTTCCCCGAACAATGCCTGGTGTTGGAGCGGCGCGAGTCGCCCCGGCTGGAGGCGCCGCTGGGCGCCTACCACCTGGCCGCGTTCGTGCTGGAGGGCCGGCCCTATGAATTGCAGGTGTACGACTTCTCGGTCGGCGGCGTTGGCATGCGCGCGCGCAAGCGCGACACCATCGGCCTGTACGTCGGGCGCAAGCTGTCGCGCGTGCGCCTGGAACTGGGACCGGAAAAGGTCATGATCGCCGACCTGGAAATCCGCCTGTCGCGCGGCTTCCGCTCCTTCCTGCTGGGCGAGCAGGTGCAGATCGGCTGCCGCTTCCTGAACCTGTCGGCGGCGATGCAGGACGAGCTGGCGCAGTTGCTGATCCACCTGGGCAGCGGCCGCAAGCGCGGCTAAGGCGACGCCGGCGGACCTTCAGGTCACAGCGGCGCACCCCGCGCGCGCCGTGCCGGATTGAGCATAATCAAACCTGACCGGCCCAAGCTGCGTAATATCAAAGCAGCACCTCAGCGACAGCCGGCGGGCGCCATCTGCACCAAGGCGCTTTTTTCCATCAGGTTCAGCCCCCTCCCCTTCATGAAAACCCATTTACTCGCCTTTGCGGTTGCGGCCACGCTATCCCTCGTCGGCTTCAACGCCCGTGGCGCCGGGTTCGCACTGGCCGCAACAGGTTTCACCAGAAGTATTCCCATGCCGCGCGACAGCGCCGCCAGCAACTCCGACAACCGCCTCTACTCGCTCTACGTTCCCAGCAGTTACCGTGCGGGCGCCCGCGTGCCGCTCGTCGTCAGCCTGCACGGCTGCCGCCAGTCCGACCTGGCGATGCTGGAAAAAAGCCGCATGCACGAAGTGGCCGAGGCCGAAGGCTTCATCGTGCTGTACCCGTTCGTCAATACCAACGCCGACGGCACCGGCCCGAACGACGATGACCTGCGCAACCCGAATTGCTGGGGCTACTGGATGGCGCGCGAGCGCCAGCGCGGCAATGGCGAGGTACACGACATCAAGCGCATGGTCGACAAGGTCACGCGGGAATTCAGCATCGATCCCGGGCGCGTGCACATCACCGGCGTTTCCTCCGGCGCCGCGATGGCGAACATCGCGCAAGTGGCTTACCCGGACGTGTTCGCCTCCGCCGTCTTCGTCGAGGGCATTGCGTACAATGAAACGACCCAGACTTATACCGGCCAGCAAGACTGCGCAACCGTGTTGCGCAGTCCGCAAACGTCGTGGAACCGCGACGCCGCCGCGATCGTCGCCGACATGCGCCGGGAAATGGGCAAAAGCGTGCTGCGCCAGGCGCCGGTGATGGTGGTGCACAATGCCAAGGATTGCACCGTGCCCATCAGCGTCGGCATGAACCTGGTCAAGACCTGGGCCAATTTGCTGGCCGCCGACGGCAAGGCGATCGACACCAGCGCGCCGAACGAGGCGCCGCTGGCCTCGAACACCGACGGCTTGGCGTGGACGCACAGCAAATACGGCCGGGGCGCGAACAATCTCAGCCTGCTGGAAACCTTCCTCATCGACGCCACCAGCGAGCAGGTCGCCGCCGCCGGCGTGGTGGCGTTGGCGCACGACCCGTATGCGCCGGACAGCGACGTCGCGCTGCGGGAAGAGCGCCTGCGCGGCCACTGGTGGGCCGGCGGAGAACGCGGCCCCTGGATCATCGACAAAGGCCCGAACCTGGCGCGCGTGGCGTGGAACTTCTTCAAGACGCACCCGATGCAAGGCCAATCCATCCCCGCCAGCGGCAGCTGGCGCCAGATCACCGACCCAAGCCAGCTAGGAGTCTGCGCGGCAGACAATTCTTGCGCTGACCATGTGACGCGCTTCTTGCCTGCGTCGATGGCGATTCACTTTCGCACTCGAAAGTGGA
>NZ_JBJXIB010000182.1:0-8089 GCF_046115965.1 Janthinobacterium sp. CG_23.3
ACCCCCGCCGCGTCCGGCGGGTCTGTCTCCGACCCCCGCGCCACCTCCGGTGCCGACGCAGCCAGCGGCGTCGCCGCCGCGCGCGCCGCTGGCGCCGGCGGCGCCGCTGGCGTCGCCGCCGCGGGCGCCGACGCCGACCGCCAGGCCGCCCAGGCCGTGGCCGCCGGTGCCGCCGGCGCCGGCGCCGCCGTTGGCGTTGCCGAGGTTGGTCGCGTAGTTGCCGATATTGCTCACCATGTTACCCGTCACCGTGCCGGAGAGGCTGCTGACGGCGGTGGCGCTCGAGGTGTTAAACGAGTTGGTGAAGTTCGCCGTCGATACGCCGCCGTTGTTGGCGGCGGAAGCGCCGAAGCCCATTGCGGCGGCCTCGCCGGAACTGTTGTTTTGCCCGGTGCTCTTGTCGTTGTTCTGATCCGAGTAGTTGTCTTGCGTGGCGTACGAATTGTCGTACGCCGACGGACCGGCGCCGCCCTGCGTGGTGGTGTTGCTCGCAGTTTGGGTGTTGCTGCCCGGTGTGTCGTTGGCCGCGTTCACCGCCCCGTTCTGTGCCTGTGCAGTCAGGCTGAAGGCGAGGGCGATAGCTGCCGCTAGAAGAGTTTTTTTCATTGCAGTTCCTTATTGAAAAAGTTAGCCGAGGATAAATCTGGCTTGGCGGACTCCGCTAAGCACAGACTGTCAATGCAAACTCAGTGCCAGCCCCAACAAAATATCGCTAAGCTTTTGAATATTAAGGATTTTTATAACAATACCGGGTGCCGCCGGCGCACTCGGCGCGACAGTGCGGCCGGCAAATCGGCTGCGCCTGTCACACCGCTGTGACGGCGAGGCCGGCCGGCGTCTGCCGGGCGTTCGAACGGGTCAGGAAATATCGCGTAAAATCAATCACTTAAGCGGGCGGCGCATTGGCTTTTGCGCGCGCGAAAGGTGTATCAAGGTTGTGACCGGGGCCGCCAAGGCTGTGACAGCCGTGACAGGCGCACGCGGCGGTGCCGGCGCGTCAGCAGTGGATGCCGTGCTTGGCCAGCAGGCGGTACAGGGTCATGCGCGAGACGCCCAGGTCGCGCGCGGCCTGGCTGATGTTCTTGCCGGCCCGGTCCAGGCTGGCGTCGATGGCGTCGCGCTCGGCGCGCAGGCGGATGCCGTCGAGCGCGTCGCCGTTGCTGCGCCGCAGCGGCGCCTCCAGCCCCAGGTCCTGCGGCGAAATCAGGCGCCCTTCGGCCATCACCATGGCGCGCCGCACCCGGTTGATCAGCTCGCGCACATTGCCGGGCCAGTCGTGCGCCTTGACCGCCTCCAGCGCCTTGCCGCTGAACCCCTTGACGCGCGGCGCCCGTTCGGCCGCGAACTGCGCGAAGAAATGGTTTGCCAGCAAAGCCAGGTCGTCCTTGCGCTCGCGCAAAGGCGGCACGTCCAGCGCCAGCACGTTCAGGCGGTAGTACAGGTCTTCGCGGAAGGCGCCCTTCGCCACCGCCTTTTGCAGATTCATATGGGAGGCGGCGATCACGCGCACGTCGAGTTCGATGCTCTGGGTCGAGCCGAGCCGGTAGATGGTCTTTTCCTGCAGGAAGCGCAACAAATTCGATTGCAACTCCATCGGCAAGTCGCCGATCTCGTCGAGGAAGACCGTGCCGCCGGCGGCCGACTCGATCAGACCGCGCTTCTCGCGCGCCGCGCCGGTGAACGCGCCGCGCTCGTGGCCGAACAGCTCGGACTGGATCAGGCTGGCCGGAATCGCGCCGCAATTGATCGGCACGAAGGGCCCGCCGGCGCGCGCCGACTGCGCGTGGATGGCCTGCGCGGTGAGTTCCTTGCCGCTGCCGCTCTCGCCCCAGATCAATACCGGCGCGTTGGCCGAGGCAACCCGGCTGATTTGCCGGCGCAGGCGGCTGATGGCGCCGCCGTGGCCCTTCAACGCCGTCCCGCGCTGGGATGCCAACGCCGGCGCCTCGCGCAGCGTCGCGTAGCCGTGCGCGTGGCCCAGCGTGTGGCCCAGCCGCAGCGGGTCGATCGGCAGGGTATGGAAGTCGCAGCAATGCTCGGCCACCAGGCGGCGCCAGTCCGGCAACTGCAGCGTGCTCGGATGGAACACCCCGATCCACTGGACGCCCCAGTGCTGGCGCAGAAAACTGTCGATGTCGTCGAGCGCGTCGGCGCGCGCCGTGCCGAGCAGCAACCCGACCAGACACGGCTGTTCGCGCAACACGCGGGCCGCCTCGCGCAGGCCGGCAACGCGGTGGATAACCCAGTCATCCGCCCATGCCGGCGCCGCCTCGGACAGCGGCGACGGACCGTCCAGCGTGACGTACAGCAGTTGCTTTTTGAGCATGTCCCTGCCTCCAAGGTGAATCGGATGGATTTACATAAACGTAATAATGATTAAAATACAATATCGGGCGCAAAAAAATAGCGCGGACGAATCCGGCGGGGCCGCGCCGCCGGCGGCGCCCCGGTCAGCGCGCATCTATCATGCCTTGGGCTGCGAAAAACTGCAAATCGATACGCGCGGGCATGTTGGGGGGGGAGCGAACCTAGGGCAAGGGCTGGGGTCCGACACCGCCGGCGCTTGAGCCGGTGGTTTTTTTCCCGCGATGCGGCAGCTTAGCGCAAGCCCAGCATGGCGCCGCCGCGCTTGGCGATGTGGGTCATGCCGTTTCCCCCGGGGTGAAATGGTGGTGTTGGTCCAGCAGGCCCTGCTCGCGGATGAACTTGATCACCGTCTCCACGCCGGCGCCGCTGCGCAGGTTGGTGAACACGAACGGCCGCTCGCCGCGCATGCGCTTGGCGTCCTGCGCCATGACGTCGAGGTTGGCGCCGACGTAGGGCGCCAGGTCGGTCTTGTTGATGATCAGCAGATCCGAGCGGGTGATGCCGGGGCCGCCCTTGCGCGGTATTTTTTCGCCGCCGGCCACGTCGATGACGTAGATGGTCAGGTCCGACAGCTCCGGGCTGAAGGTGGCGGCCAGGTTGTCGCCGCCGGATTCGACCAGGATCAGGTCGAGGTTGGGGAAGTCGGCCTGCATGCGCGCGATCGCCTCCAGGTTGATCGAGGCGTCCTCGCGGATCGCCGTGTGCGGGCAGCCGCCGGTTTCCACGCCCATCAGGCGCTCGGCCGGCAGGGCGCCGGCGCGCAGCAGGATTTCCATGTCCTCCTTGGTGTAGATGTCGTTGGTGATGACGGCCATGTCGTAGTGTTCGCGCATGCCTTTGCAGAGCATTTCGCACAGCGCGGTCTTGCCCGAACCGACCGGGCCGCCGATGCCCACGCGCAGCGGGTTGGATGTGTGGCTTGTCATAGTTGTCTCCTCATGATGTTAAGAACGGTAGAGCCGGCTGTACTGCACTTCGTGCTGCATCGACAGCAGCGCCAGCCCGGGCGCCCAGTTGCACATGTCGTCGTCCGGCACCTCTTGCGCGTAGCGCGCCGCCGCCTCCAGCTCGGCGCGCAGCGACAGCAGCAGGCGCTGCCCCGCCACCTGCCCCAGCGGCACCGATTTGACGCACACCAGCACCTGGTTTTCGGCCCAGGCGAACAGCATCGCCAGCAGCGCGGCGTCGTGCGGGATCGCCAGCGCCACCACCGCGCAGGCGTAGGCGGTCGGCAGCGCCACCTCGGGCTGGCCCTGCAGCGCCTCGATCAGCGCGCCGTCGGCCACGCCCAGCTCGGCCAGCAGCTTGGTCAGCGAATAGCCCATCTGGATGGTCTCGGCGCGGAACTCGGCGCTGTCGCGCGAGGCGACGAAGCGCTCGCTCCAGCGCTGCACCGCCGCCACGTCGCGCACCTGGAAGGCGCGCATCAGGCGCCAGCACACGGCCGCCTCCCACGGCGCCACCACCTCGTGCAGGTGCCGCACGATCCAGTCGCGCGCGCCGGCGGCGTCGCGCACCGCGCCGCGCTCGAGCGCCGCCTCCAGCCCCTGCGAATAGCTGTAGGCGCCGATCGGCAGCGCCGGGCTGGCGAACTGCAGCAGGTGCAGCAGCGCGGACGCCTGCATCGTCATGCCGGGTCGTGCGGACGGTGGATTTTCTGCCGCAGCGGGATCGGCGCCAGCGGATTGTGGCCGCCGTGGCCGCCGTCGTCGGCGTGGCCGTGGCCGCCGCCGTAGGCGCCCGCCTCCGGCTCGAACGGCGCGCTTTCCTCGGTGACGCTGGCCCGCAGTCCCTCCAGCATTTCCTTGAGCACCGGGTCGCGGCGGATGCGCAGGAAGCCGTCGCCGACGTGCGCCTGGGTATGCCGGTTGCCAAGGTGGAAGGCGCAGCGCAGCAGCGTGTGCGCGTCGGCGCAGCGCACCAGGTAGGTCGGCTCCCTGGCCGCGACGATGCGCACCACCCGGCCCGATTCGCCGGTCAACAGGTCGCCGTCGCGCAGCACGGTGCCGCGCACGGTGAACACGGCGACCTCCTCGCCGCTCGACAGGGTGGCGCGCAGGCGGCATTTCTCGCGCAGCTCGTAGGGCAGCACCAGCTCCGCCTCGACCGCCTCGGCGCCCGTGATTTTGCTATGCAGGGTCAGCATCGAACACTCCTTTTAGAATAAGAAATAGCGCTGCGCCATCGGCAGCACCTTGGCCGCCTCGCAGACCAGCAATTGGCCGTCGGCGCGCACTTCGTAGGTTTCGGGATCGACTTCCATGCGCGGCGTGGCGCCGTTGTGGATCATGTCGCGCTTGCGCAGGTGGCGCATGTTCTTGACCGCGATCAGCGACTTGTTCAGCTTGAGCTGGTGGCCGATATCGGCGTCGTAGGCCGCCTGCGAGACGAAGGTGAAGGATTTTTTCAGGCCGCCGCCGAAGGCGCCGAACATCATCCGGTAATGCACCGGCTGCGGCGTCGGGATCGAGGCGTTCGGGTCGCCCATCTGCGCCGCCGCGATCATGCCGCCCTTCAGGATCATCGACGGCTTGACGCCGAAGAAGGCCGGCTTCCACAGCACGATGTCGGCGATCTTGCCCTCCTCGAGCGAACCGACGACGTGGGAAATACCATGCGTGATGGCCGGGTTGATGGTGTACTTGGCGATGTAGCGCTTGGCGCGGAAGTTGTCGTTGCGGCCGCAGTCGGGCGCCAGCGCGCCGCGCTGCACCTTCATCTTGTGGGCGGTCTGCCAGGTGCGCATGATGACCTCGCCGACCCGGCCCATCGCCTGCGAGTCCGACGACATCATCGAAATGGCGCCGATGTCGTGCAGGATGTCCTCGGCGGCGATGGTCTCGCGGCGGATGCGCGACTCGGCGAAGGCCACGTCCTCGGCGATGGCCGGGTCGAGGTGGTGGCACACCATCAGCATGTCGAGGTGCTCGTCGAGCGTGTTGACGGTGTAGGGCCGGGTCGGGTTGGTCGACGACGGCAGCACGTTGCCCTGCCCGACCGCGGCGATGATGTCGGGCGCGTGGCCGCCGCCGGCGCCCTCGGTGTGGAAGGTGTGGATGGTGCGGTCCTTGAACGCTGCCAGCGTGTGCTCCAGGAAGCCGCCCTCGTTCAAGGTATCGCTATGGATCGCCACCTGCACGTCCATCCGGTCGGCCACCGACAGGCAGTTGTCGATCGCCGCCGGCGTCGTGCCCCAGTCCTCGTGTAGCTTGAGGCCGATGGCGCCGGCCAGCACCTGCTCCTCCAGCGGCCTTGGCAGGCTGACGTTGCCCTTGCCGAGGAAGCCCAGGTTCATCGGGAAGGCGTCGGCCGCGCCCAGCATCGAATGCAAGTGCCACGGCCCCGGCGTGCAGGTGGTGGCGGCGGTGCCGACGGCCGGCCCGGTGCCGCCGCCGATCATCGTCGTCACGCCGCTCATCAACGCCTCCTCGATCTGCTGCGGGCAGATGAAATGGATGTGCGTGTCGACGCCGCCGGCGGTGACGATCATGCCCTCGCCGGCGATGATCTCGGTGGCGCCGCCGATGGCCATCGTCACGTTCGACTGGATGTCCGGGTTGCCGGCCTTGCCGATGGCGGCGATGCGGCCGTTTTTCAAGCCAATGTCGGCCTTGACGACGCCCCAGTGGTCGAGTATGACGGCGTTGGTGATGACGGTGTCCATGACGTCGGCGGCGTTGCGCTGCGACTGGCCCATGCCGTCGCGGATCACCTTGCCGCCGCCGAACTTGACCTCCTCGCCGTAGGTCGCGTAGTCATGCTCGATCTCGATGAACAGCTCGGTGTCGGCCAGGCGGATGCGGTCGCCCTTGGTGGGGCCGAACATTTCGGCGTAGGCGCCGCGCGCGATAGTGGCCATGTTATCCCTTCCCCTGCGGCGCGGCGGCGTCCCCCGCCGCCGGCGCACCGGCCGGCGCGCCCGGCGCCACGTCCGCCAGCTTGCCCATGACGGCGCCGTTGAAGCCGTACACCACGCGATCGCCAGCCAGCGCCACCAGTTCCACGGTGCGCTGCTGGCCCGGTTCGAAGCGCACGGCGGTGCCGGCGGCGATATTCAGGCGCATGCCGTAGGCGCGCCAGCGCTCGAACGACAGCGCCGGGTTGACCTCGAAAAAATGGAAATGCGAGCCGACCTGGATCGGCCGGTCGCCGCGGTTGGCCACCACCACCGTGGCGGTGGGGCGGCCCGTGTTCAGGCTCAATTCGCCCTCTTCCAGCTTGTATTCACCGGGGATCATGACGCGCTCCTTAAGGAATCGGGTTGTGGACGGTAACTAGCTTGCTGCCGTCGGGGAAAGTGGCTTCGACCTGGATGTCCGGGATCATCTCGGCGATGCCGTCCATGACGTCGGCCCGGCTGAGGATCTTGGCGCCGTCCGACATCAGCTCGGCCACCGAACGGCCGTCGCGCGCGCCCTCCATAATGGCGGCGCTGATCAGGGCCACGGCTTCCGGGTAGTTCAGTTTCAGGCCGCGCGCCAGGCGCCGTTCGGCCACCAGGCCGGCCGTGAAAATGAGCAGCTTGTCTTTTTCTCTGGGGGTCAAATCCATCGTGTTTATCCTGTACGGCTAGGTTTCAAGTGTTCCAGATGCGCAGCGCCGGAGCCGCGCGCTCAAGCAAAAAGGGGCGCAGGCGCTGCCACACGGCCAGCATCACCCGGCGCGCCTGCTCGCTGTCGTCGCCCAGATAGCGCGCCGACAACACGCCCTTCATCTGCGTTACGCCGAACTTGCCGGCGCCGTCCAGGCCGGCCTCGCGCAGGCTCGCCAGCGCCGCCGCCGGCAGCGCTTTGCCGACCGCCAGCAAGGTGGCGCAGACGCTGTGGCCGTCCAGCCCGAGCGGGCTGCGCAGCATCTCGCCGCCGCCGGCCAGCGCGCCCTGCTCCCACCAGACCAGCTTGCCGTCGCGGTGGATTTGCGTGCGCTGCGTGATTTTCCCGCTATTGAAGGTTTCGCCCGAGGCGCGCCGGCCCAGGCACAGGATCTCGCAGCCGATGTAACTGGCGTCGGCTTCGAGGACCACGGTTTGCTCCAGCGCCACGCGGGCCTGGTCGAAGAAGATGCTCTCCTGCGGCAGCCACTCGACGCTGGCGCCGGCCTGCGCCTGCAAATACACCTGCTGGCGCGACACCTTGCCGTTGGCCTTGTACCACTTGGCGGCGCCGGGCGATGTCAGCAAGGCGTGCGCGCCCGGGCCGACCCGCGCGCTGATCGACAGCTGGTCGCCGCCGACCACGCCGCCGGGCGGATGCACGACAATCGCGTGGCACACCGCCTCGCCCTCCGGATACAGCGGCTTTTGCACGCGCAAGGGGCCGGCGTGGCTGCGCTCGACCAGCCGGGTGGTGCCGGCGTCGTCGGCAAAGCCCAGCGTCAGGCGGGCGTGCCAGGCGCTGTCGTTCGTGCTCGGGTGGTCGGTGGTAGCGCTTTCGGGCATGGCTGGCATTCTTCCAAAGATTACCTGCCTACTAAGCATATTTTGTGCCAGCGCGAGGGCCGGCCAGGCACTGCGTCCGCCTGCCCAATCCGCACCAGGCTATGCGTTTTGCACCGCCTTGGTGCGTGGGCACGCTACGCCAGCCCAATCCCGCGCCAGCCACCGGCCAAAGCCAACCCCGCCGCCGCATATTGGCATAGGGGCGGCCAGTGAAACTAGCCGACCCCTGCCACACCACCCGGCATGCGGGTCCGCACCGGGCGGTTCGAGTAGTTGAGGTTATGA
>NZ_JBJXIB010000183.1:0-8082 GCF_046115965.1 Janthinobacterium sp. CG_23.3
AAATATCGAGAGTAAACGCCTTTTTCAAAGAGTTTACAAGCGATACCTACAAGCTGTGCTCATCGCCTCGGCTCCGCCTTCATGCAATCGCCCTGTCCAGGCCGCCGCCGGGGGAGATTTTGGCATGCCAATATGGTAAAATGTCGGCCACAATTGCACACCGTCTAAGGAAGATCCGACATGGCTGGACACAGTAAATGGGCCAATATCAAGCACAAAAAGGCCGCAACGGACGCTAAGCGCGCCAAGGTCTGGACCCGTTTGATCAAGGAAATCACGGTTGCCGCGCGCATGGGCGGCGGCGACGTCGCCGCCAACCCGCGCCTGCGCCTGGCCGTCGAGAAGGCCGCCGACGCCAACATGCCGAAGGATAACGTGCAGCGCGCGGTCACCCGCGGCAGCGGCGGCGTCGACGGCGCCAACTACGAAGAGGTGCGCTACGAGGGCTACGGCATCGGCGGCGCCGCCATCGTGGTCGAGTGCATGACCGACAACCGGGTGCGCACCGTGGCCGAGGTGCGCCACGCGTTCCTGAAGTACGGCGGCAACATGGGCAACGAGGGCTCGGTGGCCTTCCTGTTCCAGCATTGCGGCCAGTTCCTGTTCGCCCCCGGCACCCGGGAGGACGCGCTGATGGAGGCGGCCCTGGAAGCCGGCGCCGAGGACGTGCTGACCGACGACGAGGGCGGCTTCGAGGTGCTGTGCGCGGTGCACGACTTCGCCAACGTCAAGGACGCGCTGGAAACGGCCGGCTTCAAGGCCGAAGTGGCCGAGATCGTCATGAAGCCGGCCACCGAGACCGTCTTCAGCGGCGAGGAAGGCATCAAAATGCAAAAACTGCTGGACGCGCTGGAAAACCTGGACGACGTCCAGGAAGTGTTCTCGAACGCGCTGATCGAAGACTAATCGACGAACAGTCGACGACTAATCGCTACACCGCGGGCGGCCCCGTCGCTCGCGTCACCACTGAACGAACGGTTCTTATGAAAATTTTGGTAGTCGGCTCTGGCGGCCGCGAACACGCACTGGCCTGGAAACTGGCGCAATCGGAACGCATACAGATGGTGTATTGCGCGCCCGGCAACGGCGGCACGGCGCGCGACCCGCGCCTAGTCAACATCGATATCAGCGACCTCAACGCGCTGGCCGACTTCGTCGTCGCCGAGCACATCGGCTTGACCGTGGTCGGACCGGAAGTGCCGCTGGCGGCCGGCATCGTCAACCTGTTCCGCTCGCGCGGGCTGAAGATTTTCGGCCCGAGCAAGGAGGCGGCGCAACTGGAGTCGTCGAAGGACTTCGCCAAGGCCTTCATGCAGCGCCACGGCATTCCGACGGCGCTGTACCGGACCTTCTCCGAGCCGGCCCCGGCGCACGCCTACATCGACGCGCAGGGCGCGCCCATCGTCATCAAGGCCGACGGCCTGGCCGCCGGCAAGGGCGTGGTGGTGGCGATGACCTTGAACGAGGCGCACCAGGCGGTCGACATGATGCTCTCCGATAACCAGTTCGGCGACGCCGGCGCCCGCATCGTCATCGAGGAATTCCTCGCCGGCGAAGAGGCCAGCTTCATCGTCATGTGCGACGGCAAGAACGTGCTGCCGCTGGCCACCAGCCAGGACCACAAGCGCCTGAAGGACCACGACGAAGGCCCGAACACCGGCGGCATGGGCGCCTACTCGCCGGCGCCGATCGTCACGCCGGCGATGCACGCGCGCGTGATGCGCGAGATCATCAACCCGACCATCCAGGGCATGGCCAAGGACGGCATCGTCTTCACCGGCTTCCTGTACGCCGGCCTGATGATCGACGACAAGGGCAACCCGAAGACGCTGGAATTCAATTGCCGCATGGGCGACCCGGAAACCCAGCCGATCATGGCGCGCCTGAAAACCGACCTGGTCACGGTGATGGAGCACGCCGTCAACGGCACGCTCGACGCGGTCGAGCTGGAATGGGACCGCCGCACCGCGGTCGGCGTCGTCATGGCCGCCGCCGGCTATCCGGACGCGCCGGTCAAGGGCCAGCTGATCGGCGCGATCCCGGCCGAAACGCCGGACTCGGTGACCTTCCACGCCGGCACCGCGCAGCTCGACGGCAAGCTCTACACCAACGGCGGGCGCGTGCTGTGCGTCGTCGGCCTGGGCGACAGCGTCAAGATGGCGCAAAAAACCGCCTATGAAACGCTGGAGAAGATCCACTTCGACGGCGCGCAATACCGCCGCGACATCGGCTGGCGCGGGCTGAAGCACTAATACAGTGGGTCGGATCAGCCCATCGGGCGTAATCCGACCCACAACATCGCGCCAACTCGACGCCATGGCGCCCGGCGCCGGCGCACCCCTCATTTTGCTATCACAAAAACGCGCGACAGGGTACAATCCCCCCTCACTTTTTTATTCTAGCGCGCAATGTTGTCTTCCCCTTCCCCCAGCGCCGTCAAGGCCTATTTGCTCGATCTGCAACAGCGCATCGTGCAAGCGCTCGAGACGCTCGACGGCCAGCCGTTCGCCCGCGACGCCTGGCAGCGCCCCGAGGGCGGCGGCGGGATCTCGCGCGTGATCGAGGAAGGCGACGTGTTCGAGCGCGGCGGCGTGAATTTTTCGCACGTCACCGGCGCCAGCCTGCCGCCGTCGGCCGCGGCCGGACGGCCCGAGCTGGGCGGCCGCGCCTGGGAGGCGATGGGCGTGTCGCTGGTGCTGCATCCACGCAATCCGCACGCGCCGACGGTGCACATGAACGTGCGCTTTTTCACCACCAGCAACGCCGCCGGCGAGCCGGTCTGGTGGTTCGGCGGCGGCATGGACTTGACCCCGTACTACGGCTACGTGGAGGACGCGCGGCATTTCCACCAGAGCTGCCGCGACGCCGTGGCGCCCTTCGGCGCCGACCTGCACGCCGGCTTCAAGACCTGGTGCGACGAGTATTTCTACCTGAAGCACCGGCGCGAGCCGCGCGGCGTCGGCGGCATCTTCTTCGACGACTTCAACGCCGCCGGCTTCGAGCAAAGCTTCGCCATGATGCGCAGCGTCGGCGACAGCTTCGTCGGCGCCTACCTGCCGATCCTGCAACGGCGCAAGGATTGCGCCTACGGCGAGCGCGAGCGCGACTTCCAGGCCTACCGGCGCGGCCGCTACGTCGAGTTCAACCTGGTGTTCGACCGCGGCACGCTGTTCGGCCTGCAGTCGGGCGGACGCACCGAGGCGATCCTGATGTCGATGCCGCCCATCGTCAAGTGGCGCTACGACTGGCAGCCGGAAGCCGGCAGCCCGGAGGCGGCGCTGTACACCGACTTCCTGGTGCACCGCGACTGGCTGGCCGCGTGACGACATGCGTCGCGCTGCTCGGCGGCAGTTACGATCCGGTGCACAAGGGCCACGTCGCGCTCGGCGGCTATTTCGCCGAGCAACTGCGGGCCGACCAGCTGCGCGTGATCCCGGCCGGCATGCCGTGGCAGAAGGACGCGCTGCAGGCGACCCCGGCCCAGCGCGCCGACATGGTGCGCCTGGCCTTTGGCGGCCTGGCCGCGCCGGTCTTCATCGACTGCCAGGAAATCGAACGCGGCGCGCCGACCTACACCATCGACACGCTGCGCCAGTTGCGCGCCGAGTTCGGCCCGCAAGCCTCGCTGGTGTTCCTGATGGGCGCCGACCAGTTGCAGCGCCTCGACACCTGGCGCGACTGGCGGCAGTTATTTGAATTCGCCCATTTTTGCGTGGCGGCCCGACCGGGCTTCGCGCTGAACGGGCCAGCGGTGCCGCAGGCGGTGGCGGACGCGTTCGCGCGCCGCCTGGGCACCCTGGAACACATCCGCAACACGCCGCACGGTCTGACTTATCTGGCAAAAGACTTCGCGGTGGATATCTCCGCCACCGAAATACGTGCGGCATTACAACGGGGCACGACGGCACACTCGCTTATCGCCCCGCTAGTGCTAGACTATATTGAACAACATAATTTATACAAAAGCTAAATGGACATTAAAAAACTACAAACTCTCGTCGTCGACGCCCTTGAAGACGTCAAAGGCCAGGACATCACCGTGTTCGACACGGTCCACCTGACCAGCCTGTTCGACCGCATCGCCATCGTCTCGGGCACCTCGAACCGCCAAACCAAGGCGCTGGCCGCCTCGGTGCGCGACAAGGTCAAGGAAGCCGGCGGCGACATCGTCGGCATCGAAGGCGAAGACACCGGCGAATGGGTGCTGGTCGACCTGGGCGACATGATCGTCCACATCATGCAGGCGCCGATCCGCGCCTACTACCGCCTGGAAGAGATCTGGGGCGACAAGCCGGTGAAACTGGGCGCGGCGAAACGCGCGCCGTCCAAGCGCACCGCCAGCGAAAGCGAAGAAGCGCCGAAGAAAACCGGCGGCCATCTGGCGGCCACCAAGGCAAAAGTCGAAGCGTCGCCTGTGATCGAGAAGAAAGTGGTCAAGAAAGCCTCGGCCACCGCGGGCGTCAAGGCCAAGGCCGCGCCGAAGAAACCGGCAGCCTCGAAAGCCGTCGGCAAAACCGTCAAGATCGCCCCGACCAAGACCGAAGCGGCGGCTGTGAAGGCCCTGAAAGCCTTGCCACCGAAGTCGGCGCCAACGCCGCGCGTCAAAGCGGTCAAGGTCGCGGCCGACGCGGCGCCAGCCAAAACCGTCATCAAGCGTATCAAAAAAGAAGCAGAGTAAGCTTCCATGCAGCTCATCATCGCTGCGGTCGGCCACAAAATGCCGGCCTGGATCGAAACGGGCTTCGCCGAATACGCGAAGCGCATGCCGCCCGAGTGCCGCGTCGTGCTCAAGGAAGTCAAGCCGGTCGAGCGCTCCGGCAGCAAGACCGCCGCCACCGCGATGGCGCTCGAACGCGAGCGCATCGAGCAAGCGCTGCCGAAGGGCGTGCGCATCATCGCGCTCGACGAACGCGGCAAGGACTTGACCAGCGTCGGCCTGTCGCAGCAGTTGATGCAGTGGCAGCAGGACGGCCGCGACACGGCCTTCCTGATCGGCGGCGCCGACGGCCTCGACCCGGACCTGAAGGCCCGCGCCGAGGGGCTGATCCGCATCTCCAGCATGACCCTGCCGCACGGCATGGTGCGCGTGCTGCTGGCCGAACAGCTATACCGGGCCTGGTCGATCACCCAGAACCATCCCTATCATCGCGTCTGAACCGCGGAAATACCAGGAAAACACGATGAAACTGGTCGACACAAAAATTTACCTGGCGTCGAAGAGCCCGCGCCGGCGCGAACTGCTGCGCCAGATCGGCGTCGATTTCGAATTGCTGCTGCTGCGCAGCGACGGCCCGCGCGGCGCCGACGTCACCGAAACCGTCCTGCCCGGCGAGGCCGCGCTCGACTACGTGGCGCGCGTCGCCAATGAAAAAGCCGCCTACGCCTGGGACCTGGTGCGGCGCCGCCACCTCAAGGCGCGCCCGGTGCTGGCGGCCGACACCACCGTCACGCTCGACGGCGCCATCCTCGGCAAGCCGGCCAACCGCGCCGAGGCCGTCGCCATGCTGCAGCAGTTGTCGGGCCGCACCCACCAGGTGCTGACGGCCATCGCCGTGCACTCCAACGGCCTGGCCGAACACCTCACCCAGGTCTCGCAGGTGCGCTTCGGCGTGCTGTCGGCGGCCTCGATCGCCGCCTACTGCGCCACCAGCGAACCCTACGACAAGGCCGGCGGCTACGGCATCCAGGGCAGCGCCGCGCTGTTCGTCGAACACATCGAGGGCAGCCACTCCGGTATCATGGGCCTGCCCCTGTTCGAAACCGCACGATTGCTGCGCCAGGCCGGACTGGCGCTCCCGTGAACGCGCGTATGATCGGTATGATCGTCGTGCGCACCTCCCCTCCACCTGCCGGCAGCCCAGAAGCATGAACGAAGACATACTGATCAATATCACCCCGCAGGAAACCCGCGTCGCCCTGATCCTCCAGGGCGCGGTGCAGGAGCTGCACATCGAGCGCACGCTGACGCGCGGCCTGGCCGGCAACGTCTATTCGGGCAAGGTGGTGCGGGTGCTGCCGGGCATGCAGTCGGCCTTCATCGACATCGGCCTGGAGCGCGCCGCCTTCCTGCACGTGGCCGACATCTGGGAGGCGCGCAGCCACGACGGCAGCAGCTCGACGCCGGCGCCGATTGAAAAAATCCTGTTCGACGGGCAAGTGCTGACGGTGCAGGTGATCAAGGACCCGATCGGCACCAAGGGCGCGCGCCTGTCGACGCAGATCTCGATCGCCGGACGGATGCTGGTGTACCTGCCGCAGGACTGCCACATCGGCATCTCGCAGAAAATCGAGAAGGAAGCGGAGCGCGAACGGCTGCGCACGCGCCTGCAGGGCATGCTGCCGGCCGACGAAAAGGGCGGCTACATCGTGCGTACCATGGCCGAGGACGCCTCCGACACCGACCTGGCGTCGGACGTCGACTACCTGCGCAAGACCTGGAGCGCGATCCTGCACGGCGCCAAGACGCGCCCGGCCACCAGCCTGCTGCACCAGGACTTGAGCCTGGCCCAGCGCGTGCTGCGCGACTTCGTCACCGACGACACGGCAACGATCCAGGTGGACTCGCGCGAAAACCACGTCAAGCTGCGCGAATTCGCCCAGGCCTACACGCCGAGCGAACTGGCGCGCCTGCAACACTACACCGGCGAGCGCCCGCTGTTCGACCTGTACGGCGTCGAGGAGGAGATTTTGCGCGCGCTGGGCCGGCGCGTCGACCTGAAGTCGGGCGGCTACCTGATCGTCGACCAGACCGAGGCGATGACGACGATCGACGTCAACACCGGCGGTTTCGTCGGCGGGCGCAACTTCGCCGATACCATCTTCAAGACCAACCTGGAGGCGGCGCACGCGATCGCCCGCCAGCTGCGCCTGCGCAACCTGGGTGGCATCATCGTCCTCGACTTCATCGACATGGACAACGCCGAGCACCGCAACGCCGTGCTGGCCGAGTTGAAGAAAACCCTGTCGCGCGACCGCACCAAGGTGTCGGTCAGCAATTTTTCGGCGCTGGGGCTGGTCGAAATGACCCGCAAGCGCACCCGCGAATCGCTGGCGCACATCCTGTGCGAACCCTGCCCGGCCTGCGCCGGCAAGGGCCAGGTCAAGACTTCGCGCACGATCTGCTATGAAATCCTGCGCGAACTGCTGCGCGAGGCGAAACAGTTCAACCCGCGCGAATTCCGCATCCTCGCCTCGCAAGAGGTGGTCGACATGTTCCTGGAAGAGGAATCGCAGCACCTGGCGATGCTGGGCGACTTCATCGGCAAGAAAATTTCGCTGCAGGTGGAAAACGCCTACCACCAGGAACAGTACGACGTCATTTTGATGTGACACATGTTCCCGCGGATCGCCCGCGTGGGCGGCGCAGTCTGGCCGCTCTACGCCGATCCCGCAGCCTCGCGAACCCCGATGCCGCGCGAAAGAAAGCGTCGCGCCACCTTCTCCAGCCTGATGCCGACCACGCCCCCGCCGCGGGAACGCCCTTCTATCTCTGCCTTTCTCTTCATTACATGCGCTGGTCGATCCGTAGACGACTTGTAATCCGCATCGTGACATAGTAAGCGGGAGGCCAGACAGAGGAGAGGATCATGATTCGCGAGAAGGACCGCCCAAACAAGACGACAACACACTGCGCCGCCAACGAGCGCGAACGCTACCCGCGCCCTCAACCGGCACGCTCCATGGATGTCTGGCTTCGGATCCTGACTACCGTCATGACCTTTTTTCTGGGGCTGGCCGTTCTCATGGACAGCGCGGCGTTGATCGGGATTGCGTAGATTTGTCATGATTGAGCCACCCTGGACAGCGAAAAAACGCCGCCTGTTGCATGAAAAAGCGCGGAAGCGCGGGTTCATGCAACAGGCGGCATCAGTTTTTCAAGAAGCGGCGCCGCGAAGCAAGGCCTCGGCGGCGCCGGCGGCCGGCGTCCCGCCTGGCTAGCCGCCTCTTGGTTTCTTCGGCGCTAAGCAGGCGCCTTCACTGAAGATATTTTGTGACTATTCAGCCTGAGCGTACAGCGTAGAAAGTTGTTGTAAACGAATCGTGGATAACGCATCATGCGTGCATGCCACCAAAACCGCCCCG
>NZ_JBJXIB010000184.1:0-8029 GCF_046115965.1 Janthinobacterium sp. CG_23.3
CCGCCCTTGACCCCGCCGATACCGAAACAAGGGATAGGATAAATTTGCGAAAAACCAGTTGACTTGGAATTCATCATAGAAGGTCGGGTTAGCGCACAGCGCGTAACCCGACTGGCGTCGTCGGCGGCTCGGCGTCGGATGACGCGTGCCTCATCGGACCTACGATAGGTTGCCGGGGAAGTCTACCATTCCAGGCCGAGGATGGCGTCGTGGTAGTCGGTGGCGCCGACGCGGAAGGTGCGCGTGCCGACCTGCTCGAAGCCGCAGCGCCGGTAGAACGCCAGCGCGTCGTGGTTTTCCGCGTACACGCCCAGCAGCACCCGGCGCGCGCCCCGCTCGCGCGCGTGCGCCAGCGCCGCGTCCATCAGGCGTTTGCCGATGCGCTGGCCGTGGAAGCGGTGCAGCAGGTAGACGCGCTTGATCTCAAGGTCGTCGGCGCGCGGCGCGGCCACCGCCAAGGTGGACGGGCTGAGCACCAGGTAGCCGACCGGGGCGCCGCCCGGCATGGCGTCGGCCAGCCACAGCCGCATCGCCGGCTCGGCCAGCCAGGCGCGGTACAGGCCGACGTCGTGCTGGCGCGCGCAGTGGGCGATGATGTCGGCGCCGTCGAGGATGCCGGCGAACGCCTCCAGGAACGTCGCCTGGCCCACCAGCGCCAGCGCCGTCTCGTCGCCGCCCTTGCATGCCCGGATCTGTATTGCAGCTGGTTTGTCAGTCACTGTCTGCCTTTCAAAATGCGACAAACCGGACGAGTCCGGTTTGTTGTGAATATCGGAACGGCTACTCTACCATCACGGCGAGCCGCACAGGCAGTGCGTCAGCGCGGCGAACGGTTTGCGCTCGACGCCGACGTTGGAGAGCCAGCGCAGGTCGTGCGCGATGCCCAGCGCGGCGCCCGGCGGCAGGCCGGTGCCGGCCGTCAGGCCCAGCTTGACTTGCTCGTCCAGGCCCAGCGCGCGCACCGCCGAGCCGGCGAACAGGCCGAGCACGCGGTCGAACTTGGAGATGTCGCGCTCGATGTAGGCGACCCGGTAGCCGCCCTTGAGCTTGGCGCGCCGGGCGGCCGACGCCAGCGCGTCGCCGTAGCGGCCGACGGTGTCGACCAGGCCGCGCTCCTTGGCCTGCGCGCCGGTCCAGACCCGGCCCTGCGCGACCGCGTCGATTTTCTCCGGCGTGCTCTTGCGCGCCTGCGCGACCTTGCCGGTGAAGTCGGCGTAGATGTGGTTGATGCTACCCTGGATCACCTGGGCGAAGCGCGGGTCGAGCGGACGCAGCGGATTGCTGGCGTCGCCCAGCCAGGTGGTGGTGGTGCCGGCCGTGTGGATGCCCAGCTTGTCGATCACCTTGTCGGCGGTCGGCACGATGGCGAACACGCCGATCGAGCCGGTCACCGTGCTGGCGTCGGCGATCACCTCGTCGGACGCCATCGAGATCCAGTAGCCGCCGGACGCCGCCACGCTGCCCATCGACACCACCACCGGCTTGCCGGCGGCGCGCGTGAGTTCCAGCTCGCGCCGGATCAGCTCGGAGCCGAAGGCGCTGCCGCCGGGCGAGTCGACCCGCAGCACCAGCGCCTTGATGCTGTCGTCTTCGCGCGCCTGGCGGATCAATTTGGAGGTGGACAGGCCGCCGATCGCGCCGGGGCCCTCTTCGCCGTCGCTGATCTCGCCGGAGGCGACGACCACGCCGACGGCGTCGCCCAACAGCTTCGGATGCTGGCGCGCCAGGTAGTCGTGGAACGAGACCTGGCGGAAGGACTTGCCGTCGGCTTCGGCGGCGCCGCGCGCCATCATCAGGCGGCGCACCTCGTCGCGGGTTTTCAAACCGTCGACCAGCTTGGCCGACAGCGCCACCTTGGCCATGTCGCCGCCGGCGGCGCTCATCAGCGCCGGCAAATCGTTGATGTCCTTCATCAGCGCGCCCTGCGGCAGCTTGCGGGCCTGTTCCACTTCGCCGGTGTAGGCGCTCCACAGCGCGTTGTTGAGGGAGCTCTCCGCTTCGGTGGCGGCGGCCGACGGCCCGTTCGACACGTACGGCTCGGCGAAGCTTTTATAGGTGCCGACCTTGAGCAGGTTGACGGTGACGCCGACCTTGTCGAGCGCGTCGCGGTAGTAGTTGCGGTAGCGGCCGAAACCGTCCAGCAAGACCCCGCCCATCGGATGCATCAGCACCTCGTTGGCGTGGGCGGCGACCAGGTACTGGCGCTGGTTGTAGCCGGAGCCCCAGGCGGTGACATGCTTGCCGGTGGCGCGGAAGCGGTCCAGCGCCGCGCCCACTTCGCGCAGCGAGGCCAGGCCGCCGCCCTGCAAGTCGTCGAGCACGATCACGGCGCCGCTGATGGCCGGGTCCTTGCCGGCGGCGTCGAGCACCGTCAGCACGTCGCGCAGCTGCACCGCTTTCTTCTCGTCGCCCTGGACGTTCGACCACAACGTGTCGCGCACGCTGCCGCTGTGCTGTTCAAGCAACTGGCCCTGCAGGTCCAGCACCAGCGTGGTCTTGGGCGCGAGCGCTTGCAGGCCGCCGCCGAAAAACGCGTAGGCCACGCCGGCGAGTATCGCCAGGAATAGCAGGTTGAACACGAAGCGGCGCGTCGCGTCGAGCGTGCGCCAGACAAACCGCAGGCCGCGGCCCAAGGGGGGGAAGGGATTCAGGGACATCGATACTCCGGCAGGTAGGTTAACTGGGATGAAGTTGCATATTATTTACTGTAGACCGAATATACAGCACAGCGCGTTCAATTAGACAGGACGGTGGCCGGTTCGGTTTCCGGCGCCGACATCAATAACAGCGCGCCGAACACCAGCAATCCGTTAATGATAAGCAATTCCAATCCCAGCCGATAGCTGCCGAACAGCTGTTCTTGATAGCGCTCAAGGAAGGCGCACAGCAGCGGCCCGGCCAGCGTGGCCGGCACCACCCGCGGCGCGGCGACGTTGCGGCGCGTCAGCAGGCCGAAGGCGAACAGACCCAGCAAGGGACCGTAGGTGTAGCCGGCCAACTTCAAGATCACGCCTATCATGCTGGCGCTGCCGATCCACTTGAATCCCATCAGCAGCAACAGGAACAGCGCGGCGAAGCCCAGGTGCACGCGGTGGCGCCAGCTGGTCTGGCGCGCCTGCGTCCAGCCGCGCCGCGGCAAGCCGAGGATGTCGATGCAAAAGCTCGACGTCAGCGCCGTGATGGCGCCGTCGGCGCTGGGGAACAGCGCCGAGACCAGCGCGACGAAAAACACCAGTTGCAGCGCCGCCGGCATGTGGCCGAGTACCACCGCCGGGAAAATCTGGTCGCCGACGGCGCCGACGCCGACCAGCGGCGCGTACAGGTACAGCAAGCCGCCCAGGAACAGGAACAGCGACAGCACGCCGACCAGGATCGCGGCCAGGCTGAGCAGGTTCTTTTTCGACTCGGCCAGGGTCTTCACCGAGATGGTCTTTTGCATCATCTCCTGGTCCAGGCCGGTCATCGCGATGACGATGAAGACGCCGGCGAGCACCTGCTTCCAAAAGTACGCGGGGCTGTCGACGGCGCCGGTGACGACGCGGGTCAGGCCGCGCGCCTCCATCCGGCGCAGGCTCGCGGCCACCGACAGGTCCATCGCGTTGAGCAGGAAGACGACGCAGGCGAGCAGGCCCAGCAGCATGGCGGCGGTCTGCAGCGTGTCGGTCCAGACGATGGTCTTGACGCCGCCCTCGTAGGTGTAGAGCAGGATCATCAGCAGGATCGCCGCGCTGCTGAGCCAGAACGGCACGCCCAGGCTGTCGAGGATGCAGGCCTGCAGGATATTGACGACCAGGTACAGGCGCGCGCTCGCGCCCAGCGTGCGCGACAGGATGAAGAAGGCGGCGCCGCTCTGGCCGGCGCGCCGGCCCAGGCGCAGGTCGAGGTAGTGGTAGATCGAGGTCAGGCGCAGCCGGTAATACAGCGGCAGCAGCACGCCGGCCACCACGGCGTAGCCGATCACGTAGCCGAGCACCAGTTGCAGGTAGCCGAAGCCGTCGCGCCCGACCGCGCCGGGCACGCTGACGAAGGTGACGCCGCTGAGGGTGGTGCCGACCATGCCGAAGGCGACCAGCATCCAGTTGCTGCTGCGGTTGCCGATGAAGAAGCTCTGGTTGGTGGCGTTGCGCGAGGTCAGCCACGCCACGCCCAGCAGCAGCGCGGCATAGCCGAATACGCAGGAAAACAAGATAGCAGGTGACATGGTGCGGTCCGCAATGGTTCAGTTGGCCGGCAATATACACCCAGGCTTCGCCCCCAGCGCGGATAAGTCAGCGGGCCGGCAACGCCGAATCCAAACCGGGGGCACACGGCCGCGGCCAGACCCCGAGCGTCCGCCCGCGGGGTGGCGCCGGTGGTGTTGCCTATTCAGCGCCGAAGCCGCCCACGCCCGCGTGATAGAATTTCGCCACCCTGCCACTTCGCCACCTTTCCGGGATGCCAATGCGCCTGCTCCACCTCCCCCTCCTCCTCGCCGGCGCGCTTGCGCTGGGTGGTTGCGCCAGCCTGAGCAAAGACCAGTGCCTGGGCGGCGACTGGCGGCAGATCGGCTTCTACGACGGCATCAAGGGCCTGCCCAGCGCCGAACTCGACAAGCACGCCAAGGCCTGCGCCGAGTACGGCGTGCAAACCGACTTCGAGCGCTACCACGCCGGGCGCAGCAAGGGTCTGCTGAACTACTGCCAACCGGAGAGCGCCTTCCAAGAGGGCCGCGCCGGGCGCGCCGACAACGTCGCGGCCTGCCCGCCGAACCTGCAGCGGGACTTCCACGGCGAGTACCGGCGCGGCGCCGAAATTTACGCGATGGAAAGCCAAATCGCCAACCTGCGCTCGCAGCTGTCTTCGAACGACGACAACATCCGCTCGAACAACCGGCGCATCCACGACATCCGCACCGCGCTGGACCGCTCCGACCTGGGCGCCGACGCCCGCAAGAACCTGCTGAGCGAATTCAACCGCCTGGTCAACGACAACAACGCCATGACGCGCGACAACGGCTACCTGCACCGCGACCTCGACCGGCGCTACGACATGCTGCGCCTGCGCCTGCGCGACTTCGGCCGCTGAGGCCAGCCGCGCAACAACCGCGGCCGCTGTCGCCCCATCGTCGTACTTTCATTCCCTTCCAGCCTTGCCTGGGGTACACTATTTTTCGCGCATGCAGTTTTAGCCGGAAAAGGACGCTAAGACGACGCGGCGCCAGCCATCGCCAGTGAGCAGGAGTGCAACATGACAGTGTTTCGAACGCCGCGTTCGTCCCTGCCGGCGCTGCCGTGCCTGCTGCTGGGCGCCGTGTTGTGCTGCCTGCCGGGCGCGGCCCGGTCCGCGCCGCCGGCGCAGCCGACGCTGCGCCTGGCCAGCCTGGAATGGCTGCCCTACGTCGGCCCGGGCCTGGAGCGCGGCGGCCTGTCCGGCGCGGTGGCCGCCGCCGCCGCCGCGCGGTTCAACTATCACCTCGACATCGAGTACTTCCCGTGGAGCCGGGCGATGCGGGTCGGCCTCGAAGAGCGCCATTTCGCCGGCTACTTCCCGGCCTATTACACCGAGGAGCGGGCCCGGCAATGCTATTTTTCCGCGCCGATGGGACAGAGCACCATCGGCCTGGCCTACCTGAAGGACGCGCCGCTGCATTTTCGCAGCGCGGCCGAGCTGAGCGGCCTGACCATCGGCGTGGTGGCCGGCTACTCGAACGGCGACGCGTTCGACGCGCTGGTCAAACAAGGCAAGCTGCGCACCGACACCTCGCCGGCCGACAGCTTCAATCTGAAAAAACTGCTGGCCGGGCGGGTGCGCGCGGCCGTCGTCGACCAGGCCGTGCTGCGTTACCTGATGCTGGCCGACCCGGACGTGCGCAAGGGGCGCGCGCGGATCGCCTTCCACGAGCAGACGCTGGCGCAGTTGACGCTGCACGTGTGCTTCCAGCGCACCCCGGCCGGGCTGAAGCTGCGGCAAGCGTTCGACGCCGCGCTGCAAGGGCTCGACATCGCCAAGATCGAGAACGCGTATTTCCAGCAGTTGGAAGGCAAGGAACCCGCCGGCGCCAGGTAATCGGGCCGGTCCAGAATCACGCGGCCACGCCGCGGCACCCGCAAGGAGCGACATTAGATGCACCTCAGACTGCGCTCATCCATCGTCCTCACGGTCGTCATCGGGCTGCTGATCCCGGTCTCGATCAGCAGCGTGCTGACGCTGGGCCAGCGCGAGCGGGCGCTGATCCTGCGCAGCGAAAGCAACCACGCGCGCGCCGCCGACATCCTCTCGCTGGGCATGCAGGAACCGCTGTGGAACATCAATCCCGAGGGCGGCCTGCCGCTGCTCGAATCGCTGCTGGGCGACACCCGCGTCGTCGCCATCACCGTGCGCGACGGCAAACAGCGCGAATTCCTGTCGAAATATTATCCGGAGCGGCGCAAGGGCCGCCAGTTCAAACTCGACAAGCCGGTGCTGCACGAGGGCAAGCAGATCGGCGACATCAGCCTGACCATGGACAGCGGCCAGCTCGACGGCGAAGTGGCCAACGACCGCTGGGGCGTGGTCTGGACCGTGCTCGGCCAGCTGCTGTTCAGCGTGGTGCTGATCGTCACGCTGCTGCAGCGGCGCGTGCTGATACCCATCAAGCGGCTGATGCACGAATCGGGCCGGCTGGCCGAGCGCGACCTGTCGACGCCCTTCGTCTGGCAGCAAAAGGACGAGCTGGGCAGCCTGGGCGGCAGCCTGGAGCACACGCGCCAGGCGTTGCAGGCGCTGTTTTCCGAAATCGAAAGCAAGAACCGCATGCTCGAGGCCGACATCCAGCACCGCGCGCTGACCGAACGCGAACTGCAGCGCCACCGCGAACACCTGGAGGAGCTGGTGCGCGAGCGCACCGCCGAGCTGCAACTGGCCAAGGAGCGCGCCGACGTCGCCAACCAGGCCAAGAGCACCTTCCTGGCCAGCATGACGCACGAACTGCGCACGCCGCTCAACGCGGTGCTCGGCTACGCCCAGATCCTCAAGCGCGACAAGGGCCTGAGCGAGCGCCAGGCGGTCGGCCTGAACACCATCCAGCAAAGCGGCGAGCACCTGCTGATGCTGATCACCGACCTGCTCGACCTGGCGAAAATCGAGGCCGGCAAGTTCGAGCTAGTGCCCGAGCCGGTCAACCTGGCGGCCTTCCTGGCCGGCATCGTCAACATCATCCGCGTCAAGGCCGAGCAAAAACACCTGCGCTTCGTCTTCCAGGGCGACGCGCAACTGCCGCACACCGTGCTGATCGACGAAAAGCGGCTGCGCCAGATCCTGCTGAACCTGCTGGGCAACGCCGTCAAGTTCACCGACGCCGGCGAGGTCCGGCTGCTGGCCTCGGGCGGCAGCGAGGCGGGCGACCGGGTGCGGCTGCGCTTCGACGTCGAGGACACCGGCGTCGGCATGAACCCGGGCCAGCTGGGCCACATCTTCCAGCCATTCGAGCAGGTCGGCGACACCCAGCGCAAATTCGGCGGCACCGGGCTGGGCCTGTCGATCAGCCGGCAACTGGTGCGCCTGATGGACAGCGACATCGGCGTGCGCAGCGAACTGGGCGCCGGCAGCGCCTTCTTCTTCGAAATCCACGTCGGCCAAAGCGCGATGGAGGTGGCGCCGGCCGGCGAGCGGCGCATGGTCGTCGCCTACCAGGGCGCGCGCAAACGGGTGCTGGTGGTCGACGACATCGCCGCCAACCGCGACATGCTCAAGGAATTGCTCGACACGCTGGGCTTCGACGTCGAGCTGGCCGAGAACGGCCTGGAAGGGGTGCAGCGGGCCGCCGCCAACGCCCCCGACGTGGTCTTGATGGACATCGTCATGCCGGTGATGGACGGGCTGGAGGCGACCCGGCGCATCCGCGCCCTGCCCGGCCTGGCGCGGGTGGCCATCATCGCCATTTCGGCCAGCGTCAGCAAGGAGGAAGAGGAAGACACCCAGGGCGATTGCATGAAGGCGAAGGTGTAGCCGATGGCGAAGTTGGCAAATATTGCTTGTAAACTCGTTGAGAAAGGCGTTTACTCTCAATATT
>NZ_JBJXIB010000185.1:0-7698 GCF_046115965.1 Janthinobacterium sp. CG_23.3
GGGGCGGTTTTGGTGGCATGCACGCATGATGCGTTATCCACGATTCGTTTACAACAACTTTCTACGCTGTACGCTCAGGCTGAATAGTCACGAAATTTCATTCCAGAACAAAATTGGATCTCTCATTTTTTCCTCCGTGCTTTCTTAAAAATAGGTAAAGGTGGCCTGGCACTGCTAGGCCTACGTGTGGCGACTTGCCGGATGAAGAGTGGGGGAAAGGACTTGATGGCGTATTCCCGTCTTCACGCAAGCAACATAACCGGGCGTTTCTTACAGATGGCCCACACATTCGTTCATTGGCGCCGCGTCGCGGTTTTCGCCGGAGCGGTGAGTTATTTGTAAGCGCAGCGGACGCAATCTTGAATGCAGGCCGCCCGGTCCCGCGGCGTTGCGTAGATGAAGGAGTAGCAGAAATGAACAGTGCGGAATTGGGATGGCGGCTGCATAAAGCGGCAATTGACAAGACCTTGAATCTGTCAACGCGCGAGGCATGCGTCGATGCCGCCCGCAAGCTGCATGAAATTGAAAAAATGATTCATCGCGTCGATAGAATTCCGCAAGAATCGCTGGCCCTGATCAAGCTCATCATGCATCAATGAAGCGGTAGGCCATGCATATCGATCAAATCCACGCGCTTTGCCGTTCTGTGGAGAACTCGCAGCGGAGCACCATGCTCTAACCTTGATCGCGTTTACCACAATGGATTCCCGCGCCCATTGACCTACATCGAAAAACAAACCTGATCGAGAGACAACCATGGAACAATCGTTTACCCTTGCGAAGCTGACCCGTCCAAGACTGTATCGAACACTGCCGCGCGAGCGCCTGTTCCTGCGGCTCGATGAGGCGCGCGAACACCAAGCGGTCTGGATCGCCAGTTCTCCGGGTTCGGGAAAAACATCACTGGTATCGAGTTATCTCGAGACCAGAAAGCTCAACGCGGTGTGGTATCAAATCGATAGCGGCGACGCCGACCCCGCGAGCTTTTTCTATTACTTGGCGATGGCGGCCGGCAGCTTGCTGCGCACCGCACATCTGCCGCTTCTGGCGCCCGAATACCTGTCTGATCTTCCCGGATTCACGCGTCGATTTTTTCGCGAACTGTTCCATTGCCTGCCGCACCCGGGCGCGCTCATATTTGACAACTACCATGCGGTGCCATTGACTTCGGTGTTGCATGGGATTATGCGCGATGCGATGGAAGAGGTACCGCAGGACGTGAACATTATCGTCACCAGCCGATTGGAGCCGCCCGATGCGTTCCTGCGGCTGCAACTGAGCCGCTCGCTGATTTCCCTCGACCGGCATGACTTACAGATCAGCATGGACGAAGCCCACAAAATTGCGCTGCTCGAAGGCGTTTCCCCCGAAGAGGTCGAACAAAAGGCAAGCAGCCTGCGGGAAATGTCCGGAGGCTGGGCCGCCGGCTTCGTATTAATGCTCAGCCAGCACCGCTCGGTCGGCAGCGCACAAGGCGCAAGCCTGCCCATGTCGCGCCAGGCGCTTTTCGATTACTTCGCTGTCGAAATATTTTCGGCGGCATCCCCGGAGGCGCAGCATTTGCTGTTGCGCACCGCCTTCCTTCCGCTCATTACGGTGCCGATGGCCGAAGCGATCAGCGGCGACCTTGAGGCCGGCCAGCAACTCAATGAATTGTATCGCCTGCGCTATTTTATCGACCGCCGCGACGAGCCGGAAGTGACGTACCAATACCACGCCTTGTTTCGCGAGTTCCTGCTGGCGCGCGCGTGCCGGCAGCTCGACGCGGCGGAATGCCTGCTGCTGCAGCGGCGTTCGGCGCGGCTTCTTGAAATCGGCAAGCGTCCCGAGGATGCGCTGCCGCTGTATGTCGCCACCCAGGATTGGCCGGCAGCCACGCGGCTGATCCGCCAGCATGCGCATGAGCTGATTCAGCATGGCCGTTGGCAGACGGTGAAGGCTTGGATCGACCAATTGCCCGCCGGCGCGTTGGACGCCGACCCCTGGCTGCGCTACTGGCGCGGCATCTGCGACGCCGCCATCGACCCCGGGGAGGCCCGCGGCGCGCTGGAAAAAGCGTACGCGGGCCTGAAGGCGCAACACGACACGGCCGGCCAGATACGGGCCATTTCCGCCATCATGGAAACCTATTACTTCCAGTGGAGCTCCTTCGCGCCGCTCGATCATTGGATCGATTTGCTGAATGCCTTGCTGGCCGACGGCGCGGAGTTTTCATCGCCGGAAGCCGAACTGAGCGCGCGATCGGCGCTGCTGGCCGCACTCCTCTACCGCCAACCGCAACATCCCTTGCTGATGCGCGAGGCGGCCCGCACCTTCACGCTATTGGCGGAGGACGTGCCGGCCGGCGTCCGCTTTGCCTCCGGCACCATTCTGCTCAACTGCTATTGTTTCCGCGGCAACCTCGACTACGCCGAGCACGTGGTAGGGCTGCTGCGCCCGCATCTCGCGCATGCGCAGGTGTCACCCCTGAACCAGGTGTGGTGGCGCATTGCCACCGCATACTACCTGTTGCTGCGCGCCGAGCACAATGCCGCGGCCACGGTCTTGAAGGAAGCCGCCGATATTGCGCGGGAATACCATCTGACTTTCATCGAGCCCGTGGTGCTGACGCAGCGGGCCATTCTCGCCCTCTCCTTTTGTGACCTCGATTGCGCGCGCCAGCTCATCCCGCAGCTGGAAGCGTCCATCGATCCGCAGCGGCGCATGGACGTGGCCTTGTTCCACTCGGTAAAGTCCTGGTACCACCTGGCCCGAAACGAGCTGGCGGCGGCCCTCAAGCATGGACAAACCGCCGTCGACTGCGCATTCGAAACCGGCGCGGTGACGATTCAAACTTACTGCCTGATCGCGCGCGCGCAGCTGCTGCTCGAAGCCGGCGAACTGGAACACGCCGGCGCCAGCGCCCGCGGGATGCGATTGCGCGCGGGCGAAGCCAGCCTGATCCTCACGTTCGACGCGCTGTTGATCGAAGCCTACGCCGCCCTGAAAACAGGCGACGCCGCCGCCGGCCTGCCGATCCTGCGCGCCGGTCTGGCTATCGGACGCGGGCAGGGCTATGTCAACACCTTGCGCTGGCAACCAAAGATCGTCTCGCCGCTGCTGCGCCGTGCGTTGGAAGAAGGCATTGAAGTCGATTATGTCAAGCAACTCATTCGAGTACGCGGGCTGCAGCCGGATACGCCCGATAGCGAGCAGTGGCCGTGGCCGATCAAGCTGTATACGCTGGGCCGCTTTTCCATCGCCATCGAGGACATGCCGGCCAAGACATCGGGCAAGGCCCAAGCCAAGCCGCTGGAACTGCTCAAGGCGCTCATCGCCCACGGCGGCCGAGAGGCATCCGCAGCCATGCTGGCCGGCGATGTATGGCCGGACGTGGAAGGCGACGCGGCGCAGCATGCGCTCAATACCAGCCTGCACCGCCTGCGCAAGCTGCTCAGGCACGACGATGCGATCACCATGCATGAAGGAAAACTTTCGCTGAATCAGCACATTGTCTGGGTCGACGTGTGGGCGTTCGAGCGGCTGGCGAACCAGCTTGAACACAAGCCCTGCGATTGCCTCGGCGTCGCAGACAAATTCTTTCGTCTGTATCCGGGCAACTTCCTGGAGCGCGAGACCCAAGCCTCCTGGGCGCTGCCGCTACGCGAGCGCTTGCGCGGCAAATTCCTGCGCCAGGCGCTCAGTTTCGGGCATGCCTGGGAACAGGCGGGCGACTGGGACCGCGCAGTGGCGGCGTACCAGCGCGGCATTGAAATCGACAATCTCTCGGAAGAGCTGTACCGCAGCCTGATGCTATGCCATCGACGGCGCGGCGAAACGGCGGCAGCCATCGAGGTCTATCGCCGCTGCCGCCAAATGCTCTCCGTCGTGCTCGGCGTCAAGCCATCGGCGGAGACCGAAGCGGCATATCTGGCGAGTACGCAAGAGTAAAGTTAGCGGTACCCGTACGTTGCATTCAGCAACAGTCCAATGCCGCCGAAGCCGATTGCGGCAATGAACAGGACCGGTACGATCTGGCATTGGACGATGCCGGCGACGGCATGATACGTACGACGCGTGCGCAGCCATTCAAGCGTCCGATTGATACGACCTGGTTCCGTGGGCGGGCAAGCGGGGCCGCTCAGCGTTCTCATCTTTGCGATGTGATACCAGACCGGCCGCATTGCATCGCTTATCCGGCATTCCAGTTTTTTCCCCATCGCCAGCCCGCCGACGGCCATGACGGCAAGCGTGAGCAATACCTTCGGATGCGAGGAAAACCAGCCGATCCACCGTTGGGCAACGCCCGGAAGCATGGAGGCCAAAAAATCGATCCCCGCCGCCAGCAGACACCATATACCCCCGCAGGCGGCAGCCGGCTTGCCACGCAGCAGGAGTGGCATGAGCACAAGCGCAAGCGTGACGGCAATCGTAAAGAGATTGGCGGCGCTGCGCCACCAGACCCAATTGTAGACATGTTCGCTATGGTTGCCGAACGCCGACTGCTTTCCGATGTCCTTGAGATGCAGGTAGGCGCCGCCATCGACGATGCTGCCATCCACGCGCGCGACCGCGAAATCGGGTGGCAGCACGAAAGGCGCGTAGCCCTCATGCCCGACACTGATCCGGCGCAAGACGCTTTCGTGGATCTTCGGACGCCGGATCCTGACCTCGTCGTTATTGACAAGATTCTCTATCCGCCTCGGCTTGTAGCGATAGTAGCTTGCCAGTCCCCGGCGCGAGTCGTACAGGCGTCCATTCTCGTCGCCGAGCGCGCGGAACCCCTGCCATATCTTGTCGCTGAAGCGCAGCCCGCATTTTGCCGCGCCCGCCATGATCCATTCCAGCGAAACATAGGACAGGCTGTCGTCCGGATAGCCCCCGCCGACGTTCGAATGCACGCCGGCGAACCATACCTGGCTGATGCGCTCGGCATCGACATGGGTGGCCGCCTCTGGCGCGGACCTGCCGGGCAGTTCCTCTTCATTCCAGAGGCGGGGATGAAATGCCCTGCGCTCGTCGTCAATCGACAGCGCATGCATGGCCCGCTTGACCCGCGGGTTCAGATTCAGATCGGGCATCCTGAACGGCCAGATGAATCGATCGATGACACGGGCCACTTCGTCCATCGGAAGTCCATAGGCGTCGACCGTGTCCCATAGCCCGAGAAATTCAATTTGCAGCGGATTTTCCGACCCTGGCCCCCCCCTCTTCGCGACGTCACGATAGCGAGGCCGGCTGGCAAGCCGGTCCAGGACATCGATCACGACATCGCGTACCGCGCGCAATGGCCGTAGCAAGCCGAAGCGGGTCGTGTATTGGCGCCGATAGGCGCGATAGGCGCCCGCCGCCAGCCGCTGCAGCCTCCCCTCGTTGCCGCCATACGGGACCAGGCCCTGGCTCATGACCAGGCCGGTCAGCACGCGTATGGTAAACGCGCCGCGGCTGAAGCCGAATCCGTAAATGCGGTCGCCAGGTTCATAAATGCGGCAGAGAAAGATGTAGAGCTCGCGCACATTGCGAGCAAGGCCAATGCCCACCGAGCCGCACAGCAAGGCCCAAGGACGGAAGGACGAGCTACCCACGCCATCGTCGTACAACGCGAACTGGCGTGGCAAGCTTGGATGCTGCGGATCGGCCAGGTCGGCCGCCTGATAGATCCGCCACACATTTGTCCGGAACGCTTTTCCCGAACTGTTACCGGTCCCATCGGAAAGAAGAATGATGTTTTTTCCCACGATGCTTGCTCCTGCGCGCGCTCTGCGCCTTTGACTTCGTTATCCGGGCAATCCGCCTTCTCGATTGCCCGGTCCAGATGCAGAAGATAGACACATGACACTTACAGACCGCTCACACATTCACGCAGAACCGACGGGCACCTGTTTGACCATGCGGCAAGCGCCATAGAAGAAGGCCGCGAACAAGACTGCATAGGCGACGCCGAACCAGGCGGCGGTATGCATCGCCCGCGCGGCCGGCATGGACACGGCAACGTCGACGGTCTTCAGCAAACCATGGATCACCCAAGGCTGGCGGCCGGCTTCAGACACGCACCATCCAGCGATGGTGGCGATGAACCCGCTCGGAATCATCCCGCAACAGATGCGCAGAAACCGGCGGCTGTCATACAGGCGTTTCTTGCGCAACAGCACCATGCCAACGATCCCGACGGCCAACATCATCACGCCCATCGCGACCATGATCCGAAAGCTGAAAAACACCAGCGGAACATACGGGCGCTCGTCCTTCGGCACTTCCTTCAAGCCGGCGATTTTCCCGTTCAGGGAATGGGCCACGATCAGACTGGCGAGCTTGGGGATCTCGATGGCATACCGGTTCCTTTCCCGTTCCTGGTCCGGCAGCGCAAACAGCACCATCGGCGCGCCATGCGTGGTGTCCCACAAGGCTTCGATTGCGGCCAGTTTTGTCGGCTGGTATGCGCTGGTGTTCAAGCCATGCAAATCCCCCGACAGGAATTGCAGCGGCAGCACGACGGCAATGACCCGCAAGGAAGCGCGCAAGCCAAACGCCGCGAAGTGAGGCTCGCGACCCTTCAGCATCAGCCATGCGGAAACGCCGAGGACGACAAATGCCGCGCTTGAGAAGCTGGCGCCCAGCATGTGAAAAAAGCGATACGGAAAAGAGGGACTGAGGACGAGCGACAGCCAGTCCCGCGTTTCCAAGCGCCCGCCCAGCAAGGAAAATCCGTCGGGCGTGTGCATCCATGAATTGCGCGCGAGGATGCACGCCATCGACGTGACGACGCCGAGCGCGACCAGCAATGTCGCGGCCAGATGCAGGCGCTTGCCGACCCGCTCCCTGCCCCATACCATCGCGCCGAAGAAGCCGGCCTCGATAAACACGGCGTTGAGCAACTCCATTTTGCGAATCGGCACAAGCAGGGCGAACGTTTTATCGTAGAAGCCGCCGAACGCGGTATCGAGCTGAAAGGATAGCGCGACACCGGTCGCCACGCCGACGATAAACGCCGCCGCAAACAGCTTTACCCAAAAGTCGAATTGCGTTCGATAGATTTCCCTGCCCGTTGCCAGCCATAGTATTTCAAGCGCAACCAGATAAAACACCAAGCCGATGATCAGGCAAGGGAAAATGATATGCAAGCTGGCGGTGGCGCCGAATTGAGCTCGCGACAGCATGACGATCCCCATGCTGTCCATCAGAGCAGTTCCAGCGTCCAGCGGAGCGCCGACATCAGGCCGCCGAAGGAAAACAGGGAGACGAGGTAGAGGCCGATAAACCAGTTGAGCCTGTGCCCGATGCGTGGCGCTTGCCCGGGAAAGCCTGGCTGCAATGCGCTGCGCAGGCCTTGCACGGCTGCGGCAACGGGTGTTTTCGATGCCGGGCCGCTGGCAGGATTGGGGCGAGCCGCGCCTGGGATCGACCGGAATGCGCGATGATCAAGATTCTGTGATTTCATTTCATGCTCCACGTTGATAAGGGTGTTCGAATGAAACAGGCCATTGCTTCCTGCCGGTCTGTTCGAAACACACGGTATCCTCGTCGGGCTTACAGTTCGTTCACAGATGCCCTCCCGCATCGGAAATACACCACGACGTGATTGAATGCGGCTACTCGATGTGATCGAGGTGTACGACCTAAAGCAAAACGTGACTGTTCAGCCGCTATGCGGCAAGCGGGATAGGATTACCGTTGAAGGCCCGGAGCAGAACCTCAAGCATGCCATGGCCTTGCTTGCGT
>NZ_JBJXIB010000186.1:0-7660 GCF_046115965.1 Janthinobacterium sp. CG_23.3
CCCAAGTAGGGGGCGAAGACGGCGTCGAGGATGTCGCACACCGTCATGTCCTGGAAGATGCGGCTGTCCTGGTTCAACGCCAGGAAGGCGGTCCACGGTTCGATGGTCAGCGCGTAGCGGGCGAAGCCGCCGTTCGCCTCGGTCATTTCCACCGCCGTGATGTGGCCGTGGAAGGGGCGCCGGGCGGCGCCGGCGGCGCTGGTGAGCAGGTCGACGCGGGCGGGCTGGCCGATCAGCGATTTCAGGGGGATGCGGGCGTCGCTGGACAGCGCCGCGACCTTGAGGGAGTAGCCCTGGCTCAGGCCTTCCTCGCCGCGTAGGCATTCGAGCAGTAATTTGTCGGGGCCGAGCGGTGTCGTCAGTTGCAGCAGGCGGGTGCTTTGCGTGAAGCCGCCAAGCAAGGCTTGCAGGCTGGATGACTGTGGCATTTGGCACTACTCCCGTGTGGCGCACTTTGAGATGAAAATAAAGCAATATTCTTCACATGGCATTAAGCATCAGAAATGCTGCTGGCACAAGGGAGATTCGTTCGAGACAGCCTTGACCGATATCAATATGGGGAGGTTCAGTCCCAGCGGCGCGTCCGGTACAGCTCGGCGGCGAAGTCGACGAAGGCCCGTACCTTCGGCGACAGGTGGCGGTTCTGCGGATACAGGGCGTACAGTTCGCGCGGCGCGATGGCGTAAGTGGGGCAGCACCCGCACCAGCTCGCCGCGCGCCAGTTCGTCGCGGACGATGAATGCCGCGGCGGCCGCGATGCCCAGCCCGCTGACGCGATGCCGGTGTTGGCCTGCAGATTGCCCTGTACGCTGACGTGGTGGGCCGCGCCGTCCGGCCCGGTAAAGTCCCAATCGCGCGGTTGCGCCGCCAGGGTGTAGCTCAGGCAGTTGTGCGCCAACAGCTCTTGCGGCGTGCGCGGCGCGCCGTGCCGCTCAAGGTAGGCTGGCGCCGCCACCAGCGCCACGCCGCTGCTGGCCAGGCGGCGCGCGATCAGCGTCGAGTCGGGTAGCTTGCTCGCCAGCCGCAGGGCGACGTCGAAGCCGCCCTCGATCAGGTCGACGATGCGGTCGTTGCACACCAGGTCGATGCGCAGTTCGGGGTAACGGGCGAGGAATGGCGGCAGCCAGGCCGCCAGTTCCAGCGCGCCGAAGGCCATCGGCGCGTTGACGCGCAGGCTGCCGGCGGGGCGCGCCTGCTGCTCGGCGGCGGCGCGGTCGGCGGGGCCTTGAGCGGTCCACGCACTCCTTCGACTTGTGGCTTCATGTCGCGCGCCAGGTACTGCAATTCCAGCTGCAACCACCAGTGGGGCGTCGACATGAACGTCAGCAGTTCGACACAGGGTCGGCTCGGCGTTGCGTGGACGTTTTCTGATTATTGGTTTGTACTCCATTGCCAAATCGTTTGGCCGTAAGCGGAGTCGGCGAAGATCGACATGATATCGCCTTGCTTAAAATGATTGCGGCTGTACAGTTTGGCCGGTGTTTCCCAGAAACCGGTTTTAGGGCAGGGCTGTCCGCCTTCGATGCGGCTGGTTACAACTAATGCTTCTGTCTCCTGACTTGTATAGCGGCCTTCTGCTCTTAATTTCCGAGCATAGTTCACTAGGTCTTTCGGATAAACTAAATGGTCGATTTCGCTGTCGTCCAAGTCGAGTAGAAAGACCGTCGCACCCGCTTCGAATGCCCAGTAACCATAATAACCAGAATAGCCTTCTTCGTTAACCTTCAGATGCTCGTCGTACCAACGCGGATGATCTTTCATGGCCGGATACCATTGCTTCAGGTACTTCTTGACCAGGTCGAGCGTGGCTTTTTCATCCCCTTCATAGAACGCTTGTAAGAGGACGTCGTAGGGCTTGCCGAGGACACAGGTTTCGAGCGCTTGCTCATCCTCGACATACCCACCAATTAATTGCTCGAACAGACCGTCTTGGCTGCGATGGCTGCGTAGCATGTGGATGATGCGCTTGATCGAACGCCGATCGCGGAGCAATATGGCAATGCTGAGCAGTTGCAGAGTATCCTCGTAGTCGGAAAGAATTGGAAAATCCGGTGCCCCCGCGTATTTGTATGGACCAAATTCTGGAAACTTAAGCGCGGCTTCCTGTTGATAAAACTGATCGACTTTATTCCACGTCTCGAACGCATCCACGATGCCCGACATGCGCGGAGCTAGCTCATCAATCGGTACGCCCGCAGTGTAGTCGAGCATCCAGATCCAAAACATTTCCAAATATAAAAAATGATGAACTGAAGAATTTTCCTGCGTTGAATCAGCGATTTTTTTGTTAGCAAGTTCAACGTCAATTATCGCAAGTTGATTTGCACGTGTTTTATTGTATAACTCTTCGTAGAGGAATTGCTGTCGACGCCGGTCATGAAATGGCAAATTTTCCATGCCTAGGTACCTTTTTTCTTGGGGGGAATTGGTTTATTCCGTTTACTTGGCGACCTTGAGCGAGTAGCCCTGGCTCAGGCCTTCCTCGCCGCGCAGGCATTCGACCAGTAATTTGTCGGGGCCGAGCGGTGTCGTCAGTTGCAGCAGGCGGGTGCTTTGCGTGAAGGCGCCAAGCAAGGCTTGCAGGCTGGAGGACAGCGGCGTGGAATTGGACGATTGCGGCATCTGGCAATACTCCCGCGGTGCCGCAGGGCGCACACCTGAATGTAATTTGAATAATATTTATTGTTTAGCATTACACCTCAGAAAGGGAGCTTGCACAAGCGTGATTCGATTGAGACGGCAACTAGTTTGCTTATGGCCAACTAGTCCAGCGGGTCAAAACCAGCGGCGCAAGCCCGGGGGCGCACCGCGCGGGTCCGGCCCCGGCTCTTTGCCGTGGGCGCGGATGAATTTGGCGGCGCGCGCGCAGGCCATGCGCAGCCAGCGCCGCCAGCGCGGCGTCGCCCGCCGCTTCAATGGCCGAGTGCTTTGCTGACGGCGGCCTGGCCGTCGGCGCCGTCGTAGGTGGTGACGCCGACCAGCCATTTTTGCAGTACCGCCGGGTTTTTCTTCAGCCATTCGCGCGCCGCCGCGACCGGGTTGGTCTTGTCGAGGATCGTCACCATCACCTGGTTTTCCATCTCCGTGTTGAATTCGAGGTTGCCGATCAGCTTGGCCGCGTTGGGGCAGCGCGCCTGGTAGTCGGTGGCGACGGCGGTGTAGACCTTGGCTTCGCCGAAGTTGGGGCCGAACACCGTGTCGCCGCCCTCCAGGTAGGCCATCTTGGTCTGCACGTTCATCGGATGCGGCTCCCAGCCGAGGAAGACGATCCATTTTTTCAGCCGCGCCGAGCGTTGCACCTCGGCCAGCATGCCGGCCTCGCTCGACTCGACCATTTTGAAGCCCTTCAGGCCGAACTCATTCTTGTCGATCATGCGCTGGATCAGCGCGTTGCCGTCGTTGCCCGGTTCGATGCCGTAGATTTTGCCGTCGAGTTCCTTGTGGTATTTGGCGATGTCGGCGAAGGTCTTGATGCCGCCCTCGGAGGCCATGCTGTTCACGCCCAGCGTGTATTTGGCGCCGACCAGGTTGGGCCGCTCCAGCACCTTGATCTGGCCGGCCTTCAGGAACGGCGCGATGATCGGCGTCATCGACGGGTTCCAGTAGCCGAGGAAGGCGTCGATCTGCTTGTTCTTGATGCCGGAGAAGGCGATCGGCACCGACGCCAGGGTCGTCGTCGGCCGGTAGCCGAGACCTTCCATGACCACGGTGGCGATGCCGGTGGTGGCGGCGATGTCGCTCCAGCCAACGTCGGCGAAACGCACGGTGCGGCAGCTGGCCGGCTCGGTCGCGGCGGCCGGCAGCGCGGTCAGGACGAGGGCGGCGGAACCCAGCGTGGCGAGTGATTTCGGCATTCTCATGAACTTCTCCAAATGATGGTGGCGGCTTCGGTGGCGCGCTGGGTGGCGCGCCGGTGACTCAGCTACAGGATGGGCCGCTTGACGATGTCGGACTTGCATTGCGGCGACGCGCAGTTGTGGTTTTTCGCCGCCGCGCAGGGCGGCGGATTTTGGGCCAACGTCGTCGGGTTGCCCACGCGTGTAACGGGGGCGGGCTAACCCGACCCACGCAAGTATTTCAGGCGGCGCTTCGCACGGCGGCGGGCGGCGGCGCCGGCGGCAGCGAGTGGTCCTGGTGGCGTTCGCGGCTGGGCGCGTAGCCGAACAGCGAGCGGTACGATTTGCAGAAGTGCGACGACGACTGGAAGCCGCAAGCCACCGTCACCTCCATCACCGACATGTTGGTCTGCAGCAGGAATTCGCGGCCGCGCCGCAGCCGCAGGTTCAGGTAGTGCTGCGCCGGCGTGATGTTCAGGTAGCGCTTGAACAGCCGTTCCAGCTGGCGCAGCGACAGGCCGACCTGTTCGGCCAGCACGTCGAGCGCGAACGGCTCCTCGATGTTCATTTCCATGAAGACGGCGGCGTCGAGCAGCGCCTCGTGGCCGAAGCCGACCCGCGACAGCAGCGGGATGTGCTGCTGGTCCTTCTGGTCGCGGATGCGCTCGACGCTGAATTGCTCGGAGACGTCGGAGGCCAGGCTTTTGCCGCCCTTCAGGCGAATCAGGTTGAGCATCAGGTCGAGCGGCGCGGTGCCGCCGGTACAGGTGAACATGCTGCGGTCGATGACGAACAGGTCCGAGGAGAACAGGATGGCCGGGAATTCCTCGCGGATCGAGGCCAGGTTCTCCCAGTGGATGGCGCAGCGGTAGCCGTTCAGCAGGCCGGCCTTGGCCAGTGCGAAGGTGCCGGTGCACAGGCCGCCGAGCGGGGTGCCGCGGCCGGCGTACACGCGCAGCAGCTTGACGACGTCGTTGGTGACGGCTTCGCGCACATGGGTGCCGCCGCAGACGAACAGGATGTCGCAGGGCGGCGCCTCGTCGGCCCGGTACATCGGCGACAGCGATAGGCCGTTGCTGGCCGCGCCCGAGGCCGGGCCGGTCGAGTCGGTCGAGTCGGCCGAGTCCGCATTGATGACAAACCAGCTGTACAGGTTTTTCCTGCTCAGGTAATTGGCCATGCGCAGCGGTTCCAGCGCGTTGGCAAAGGCAATCATTGAAAAATTATTCAAAACCAGAAAACCGACGCGCGAGATCGCTGAAATTTCTTGGGGAGACATGGCAATTCCTGTAGTGATCGGGCCGCCCGCGCGGCCCGGGGGGCTGGCGTGGTCAGGTTTGTTGCGGCGCGTTGCCGCCGCCGAAGCTTTCGGTGATACGGTCTAAAATGATGGCCAGCAGCACCACGCTCAGGCCGCTCTCGAAACCGAGCCCGACGTCGAGGCGCTGGATGCTCGCCAGCACGTCGTTGCCGAGGCCGCCTGCACCGACCATCGAGGCGATGATCACCATCGACAGCGCCATCATGATGGTTTGGTTGACGCCCGTCATAATGGCCGGCAGGGCGATGGGCAATTGTACTTTAAACAGTAGTTGCCAGGCGTTGGAACCGAAGGCGCAGCCGGCCTCGACCTGCTCCTTGTTGACTTGCCGGATGCCCAGGCTGGTCAGGCGCACCGCCGGCGGCATCGCGAAGATCACGGTGGCCAGGATGCCCGGCACGCGGCCCAGGCCGAACAGCATCGCCGCCGGGATCAGGTAGACGAAGGCCGGCATGGTTTGCATGAAGTCGAGCACCGGCCGGGTCAGGGCGTTGACGCGGTTCGATTTGGCGCTCCAGATGCCCAGCGGCACCCCCAGCGCCAGGCTGATGACGGTGGCCGACAAGGTCAGCCCGAGGGTGACGACGGTTTGCGGCCAGAAGCCGATGCCGACGATCAGCAGCAGCGAGGCGGCGACAAACACGCCGAAGCGCCACGACAGGCGCCACATGCCGACGCCGACGAACAGCGCGATCATCAGCCAGGCCGGCAGCGCCTGCAGCCCCTGTTCGATCAGCTCGGCGAAGCGGTTGATGCCCTGGCCGATGGCGTCGAAGCCGCTGCTGTTGGTGTCGAGCAGGTGGTTGATGAACTGGTTGACCCATTTGCCGATGGGCAGGAAGTCGCGCGGGTGGTCGAGGAATCGGTGCAGGAAATCAGGCATGGTTGGCTCCCAGGGAGATTTTGCGCAGGGCGCTGGCGGCCGTGATGACGCCGAGGTAGGCGCCGCCGCTGTCGAGCACGGCCAGCGGGGCCGGGTGCTTCATCAGTTGCGGCAGGATGTCGCGCAGACAGGTGGTTTCGGAGACGGCCGCGTGTTCCGGCAGCACCGCCTGGTGCGGGTCGTTGCAGGCGGCCAGCACGTCGGCGTTGATCAGGCCTATCCATTTGCGGTCCTGGTTGACGAAGGCCAGCCACGGCTGCCACGCCACCTGCCCGCCGCGGGCCTGGCCCTTGGTCAGCACCGGGATGCCGGCGCTGTCCATCAAATCGGCCGCCACCAGGTAGCGCGAGGTGTCGACGCTCTTGAAGAAGGCGCGCACGTAGTCGTCGGCCGGGTTTTCGATGATTTCCTGCGGCGTGCCGACCTGCACCAGGCGGCCGCCCTCCATGATGGCGATGCGGTTGCCGATGCGCAGCGCCTCCTCCAGGTCGTGCGAGACGAAGATGATGGTGCGGCGCTGTTCGCTTTGCAGGTTCAGCAGCAGCCCCTGCATTTCCTTGCGCTTTAACGGGTCCAGCGCCGAGAAGGCCTCGTCCATCAGCATCAGCGAGGGGTTCACCGCCAGCGCCCGCGCCAGCCCGACGCGCTGCTGCATGCCGCCCGACAACTGGTGCGGGTATTTTTTCGCGTACGGCCCCAGTCCCACCTGTTCCAGCACCTTGCCGGCGCGCGCCTCGCGCTCGGCGCGCCGCACGCCGGCGATTTCCAGGCCGAAGGCGGTGTTGTCGAGCACGTTACGGTGGGGCATCAGCGCGAACGACTGGAACACCATGCTCATGTCGCTGCGGCGCAGTTGCAGCAACTGGCGCGACGTCAGCTTGGCGACGTCCTGGCCGTCGACGAAGATCTTGCCGTCGGACGGGTCGACCAGGCGGTTGATCAAGCGGATCAAGGTCGACTTGCCCGAACCGGACAAACCCATCAGGACGAAGATCTCGCCCTCCTTGACCGTGAACGAGACGTCGTTGACGCCGACTACCTTGCCGGTCTGCGCAAAAACCGTTTCTTTTTTGACGCCCTGTTTCAGCAGCGCCAGGGCGTCGCCCGGACGGGGATCAAAAATCTTGTACAAGTTTTCTATTACAACCTTGCCGCTTGGCATATTGCTGCCCTCCTCAGGGTGATCCATATCTTGGCGAATAGCTTCTCGATAGCTAACTAATATAAATGTTTAGTAACAAAACCGTAATGGAAGGGCGACATAAATCATCCTGAAAGCGACATGTGGTCAAAACGCGACATCTACCGCCCGTGTGCGGCGCCGGCGCATGTCGTTTGCAGAGCGCTTTCGGTCGCAATTGAGCGGCAGCGAAGCGCGCCGCTGGACGCAGAATTGGTGGCTGGTAAACAAATACCGTTTCCGCCCGCACCCACCCAGGAGGATATCCAATGAAGAAGAACAGAGCCGGCATGTTCGGCACGGCGCTGCTGCTGACGGGCCTGATGGCCGGCGGCGGGGGGGGGGGGGGGGGAAAGGGAGGAAAGGAGAAAAAGAAAGGAGAAAAGCAGAAACAAAAACGCATAAAACCATACAAAGGGCATGCGGTGACAAGGGCGAAG
>NZ_JBJXIB010000187.1:0-7459 GCF_046115965.1 Janthinobacterium sp. CG_23.3
CGTCGCCTCCAAGCGCCTAAAGGCGGGCTGGAACGCCGACTACCTTGGCAAGGTGTTGGGCCTGGCCATCTGATCCTTCATGCAATCGCCCTGCGGTGGCCGCCGCCGGTAGCGACGCGGCGACGAAAAAAGCGCACAATAGGCCCTGTAGCAAATTAGTCATGTTGAATATATGAAATGTGAATCGGAATATCGCCAGTATGCCTTTGCGACTGATTTTCAGACGTTCAGCCGGCCATTGGCGCCTTTGTAAATCCTCAAGAATCGTTGGTGCGGGCACTTTGCGGCGCGCGTTTGTCCGCGAATTTCTTCTGCCACCGACGTTGGAGTAATCATGCACTGCCTTTCAATTTAATAGGAGAGCAATATGAACCAAGCACAAGTGAAACCTATCCCCGAAGGAATGCACACGCTCACCCCGCACCTGGTGTGCGCCGGCGCGGCCGATGCGATCGAGTTTTACAAGAAGGCGTTCGGCGCAACCGAGGGTGGCCGCATGGCCGGTGCCGACGGCAAGCTGATGCACGCGATGTTGCAGATCGGCGACTCGCACCTGATGCTGGTCGACGAATTCCCCGAATGGGGCAGCTTCGGGCCGAAGTCGCTGAAAGGCTCGCCCGTCACGATCCACATGTATGTGAACGACGTCGACGCCGCCTTCGCGCGGGCGCTGGACGCCGGCGCGACCGTCGCCATGCCGCTGCAAGACATGTTCTGGGGCGACCGTTACGGCGTGCTGCAAGATCCGTTCGGCCATAACTGGTCGCTGGCCACCCATGTGCGCGACGTCAGCCCGGAAGAGATGCACAAGGCGGCCATGCAAGGCTGCGTCGACGCATCGCAAACATAAAGGGGCCGGCCATGCGTTTCATGATCATAGTGAAAGCCAGCGCGCAATCCGAAGCCGGCGTCATGCCGAGTGAGCAATTGCTGACAGACATGGGAAATTTCAACGAGGAATTGTCCAAGGCCGGCGTGCTGCTGGCCGGCGAGGGCTTGCATCCCAGCGCGATGGGCGCCCGCGTCATATTTTCCGGCAGCGACCGCACCGTCGTGGATGGCCCGTTCAGCAATACACAGGACTTGGTCGCCGGCTTCTGGCTGATCAAAGTCGAGTCGAAGGAGGAAGCGATTAAATGGGTTAAGCGCTGCCCGAACCCAATGCCGGGCGATTCGGAAATTGAAATCCGCCAGGTGTTCGAGAGCGAGGATTTCGGCGCCGCCCTGACGCCGGATTTGAAGCTGCAGGAAGAGCGCATGCGGGCCGGCACCAAGCTGGCGGTGTGAACGTTGGAACAATCAACACCGCAGGCGTAGCCCCGGGGTCAGACACTAGGGTCTGACCCCGGCTCCGCGCCGTTGGTTTACTATCGGCGTCTCCGGCTCTTTACTTTAAGAAAACATGACATCGAATATCACGCGACGCATGGCGCGGGTCGCCCTGCCGCTGCTGGCGTGCGCCCTGCTCTGTTCCTGCGCCAGCCTGATCGGCCAGCGCCAGTTGGAGCTGCCGCTGGCCAAGCTGCAGCAAGGGCTGGAGCGCCGCTTTCCGCTGGAAAACCGCATGATGGCGCTGCTGCACGTCGAACTGACCCGCCCGCGGTTGGCGCTGTTGCCCGACGACCGTATCGGCCTGGCGTTGGAGGCAAAGATCGCGCCGCCGTTCACCAAGCAATCCTGGCGCGGCGGCATGGCGATGTCGGGCCGGCTGCTGCTCGACGCCAGCCGCAACGCCGTCTTCCTGCGCGAGGCCAGGGTTGATCAATTTACAGTCGACGGCGTCGACGCGGGCGTGCAGCGCCAGCTCGCCAAGGCGGCCAATCTGGTGGCGCAGCAAATCGCCGGCGAGGTGCCCTTGTATAACTTCCGGCCGGAAGAGCTGCGCTACGCCGGCGTCCAATTCGTCCCGACCGGCATCCGCACGACGGCCGCGGCGCTCATCGTTACTTTCGAGGCGGCCAAGTAAGTTGATGCGCAACTATTCCGCTTCCGCTTCCGCCATTTCCTTGCGCCGCTCGGTCATGGCTTGGCGCCGGCCGACGTCGGCCGCGGCGTTGAGGTCCGCGGAAAAGTCGTCGACCTGGATCGAGATGTCGGCGTAGCGCGCAAAATCCGATAGCACGTGGCGTTCTTCGGCCGTGATCAGCCCGCTGGCGGCGGCGTCGGCCACCCATTCGCGCATCTCCACCAGGCTTTGCGGAATCGCCGCCAGCGCGCCGGAGTGGACCGCCGGTTTGAAGCGGTGCTCGATCGCCTCGACCTGCGGCAGCAGCGCGAAGGCCAATTCGCCGCAGGCAATCGGGTCGCCGAAGTCGTCGGCGACGAAGCAGTCGGCCAGCAGCCGTTCGCGGCCCGGGCCGGCCGTTTGCATCGCCTCGGCCACCTCGCCGCCGAGCGCGTCGGACGGTTCGCGGTAAGGCAGGCCGAAGGGGAACACCAGCAGCCGCAACGCCAGCGCCAGCGCGCGGTTTGGGAAGTTGTCGAGCACGCCGATCAGCGCGTTCTGGGCGCGCGCCAGCGCGTCCTGCACCGACCAGTGCACGTACGGCGCGTCGGCTTGCGGCCGGCCGTCGTCCTCGAAGCGTTTCAGCGTGGCGGAAATCAAATACATCTGCGACAGGATGTCGCCCAGACGCGCCGAAATGCGCTCGCGCCGCTTCAGCGAACCACCCAGCACGAACATGGCGAAGTCGGTCATCAGCGCGAACGCCGTCGACAGGCGGTCGACCGCGCGGTAGTAGCGCAGCATGTCTTCGGCGGCGGCGCGCACTTCGGGCTTGAGCAGCGCGCCGGTCAAGCCGTAGCACAGTGCCCGCGCCGCGTTGGCGCACACGAAGCCGACATGGCCGAAGAAGGCGTCGTCGAAGTCCAGCAGGGCTTTGCGGCCGTCGGTTTCGGTGCTGGCGTGCATTTCCTTGAGCACGTAAGGATGCGCGCGGATCGCGCCCTGGCCGAAGATGATCAGGCAACGCGTCAGGATGTTGGCGCCCTCGACCGTGACGGCGATGGGAATTTGCTGGTAGGCGCGCGCCAGGAAGTTGCTCGGCCCCATGCAGATGCCCTTGCCGCCCAGGACGTCCATGCCGTCGTTGACGACCGCGCGGGCGCGCTCGGTGACGTGGTATTTGGCGATGGCCGAGATCACCGCCGGCTTTTCGCCCAGGTCGACCGCCAGCGCCGACAGCTTGCGCGTCGCGTCCATCATGTACAGGTTGCCGCCCATGCGCGCCAGCGCCTCCTGCACCCCTTCGAACTTGCCGATGGCGGTCTTGAACTGGCGGCGGATGGCGGCGTAGGCGCTGGTGCCGCGCACGGCCAGCTTGGCGGTGCCGACGCTGGCCGACGGCAGCGAAATCGCCCGTCCCGCCGCCAGGCATTCCATCAGCATGCGCCAGCCCTTGCCGATCTGCGGCTGGCCGCCGATCACCCACTGCATCGGGATGAAGACGTCGCTGCCGGAGGTCGGGCCGTTCTGGAACACCGCGTTCAGCGGCCAGTGACGCCGGCCGATGACCACGCCCGCGTGGGTGGTCGGGATCAACGCGCAGCTAATGCCCGGCTCGACGCCGGGCGGCAGCAGCTTGTCGGGGTCGACGGCGCGAAACGCCAGGCCCAGCAGCGTCGCCACCGGCCCCAGCGTGATATAGCGCTTGGTCCAACTGACGCGCAGCCCCAGCGTTTCGCGGCCCTCGAACTGGCCCATGCAGACCACGCCGGTGTCGGGAATGGCGGCGGCGTCCGAGCCGGCGTACGGGCTGGTCAAGGCGAAGCACGGCACCTCGGTGCCGGCCGCCAGGCGCGGCAGGTAATAGTCTTTTTGCGCGTCGGTGCCGTAGTGCAGCAGCAATTCGGCCGGCCCGAGGGAATTTGGCACCATCACCTGCACCGCCAGCGCCGAGCAGCGCGTCGACAACTTCATCACCACTTGCGAATGCATATAGGCCGAGAATTGCTTGCCGCCGTATTGTTTCGGGATGATCATGCCGAGGAAGCCGCGGTCGCGGGCGAACTGCCATGCCTGCGGCGACAAGCCCTGCCACAGCTGGGTGCTTTCCCAATCGTCCACCAGGGCGCACAATTGGTTGACCTCGTTGCCGAGGAAGGATTGCTCTTCGTCGCTCAGCGACGGCGCCGGCAGACTGAGCAGTTTATTCCAGTCGGGCTTGCCGGAGAACAAGTCGGCGTCCCACCAGGTGGTGCCCGCCTCCAGCGCGTCGCGCTCGGTCTCGGACATGCTCGGCAGGATGCGTTTAAACAGGGCCAACAGATGCGGACTGACCAGGCTGCGGCGCAGCGACTTGCTGGCCAGCAGCACCGCCGGCGCGCCCAGCACCACCAGCATGACCGCGGCGGCCAGCGCGTCAATGACGTCGCCGGCGTAACCGACGACGATCCACAGCGCGATTGCCGCGACCCACAAGGCGCCAGCGGCCTGGAACAACATCAGCGCCACAGTTGCGACGACGGCCGCCAGCATCCACATACCCATCTCATCTCTCCCTTTGCGCAGCGGCCGGAAGTCGAACGCTACAGGCCCACTTTACTGAGATAGGCGGTGGATATCAGTGCGGTATCGCGCATAGGACCCGCGCATTCTGCATATTTATTAAAATTGCCAATCCGGCACGGTTTTGCTCAGCCCGCCGCGCGCAGCAACAACTGGCCGCCCAGCGCCATCAGCGCGGTGAAAAAGCAGCGCCGGAACAGCGCCTGCGGCATCTTGCGGCGCAGCCATTGCCCGGTCGCCATGCCGGCCAGGGCCGGCAACAAGGCCAGCGCCGACGCGCCGGCGCCGCGCCAGTGCAGCGCGCCGGACCACGCCAACTGCAGCGCCAGCGCCAGCGTCGACACGGTAAAGGCCAGCCCCATGGCCTGGACCAACTGGTCCCGCCCCAGCCCGAGCGCCTGCAAGTAAGCCACGGCGGGCAATACGAACACCCCGGTCGCGGCGCTGACGACGCCGGTCGCCGCGCCGACCAGCGGCGCCAGCCAGCGCTCGAGCCGGGCCGGCACGCTCCAGCTCACCGCCACCAGCCCCAGCGCCGCGTAGACCATCAAGGCCAACCCCAAGGCGCCGCCGGCCCAATCGGCGCGCAGCCGCTGCGCCAGCGCGGCCCCGGCGGCGGTGCCGGCGCACACCCCCAGCAACAGCGGCCACAGCCGACGCAGCAACGGCGCGCAATCCGGCCCGGCGGCCAGTTGCCATAGATTCGTCAGCAACGAAGGCAGTAGCAACAAGGCGGCCGCCTCCATCGGCGTCATTAGCAGGCTCAGCAAAGCGATGGCGACGGTCGGCAGACCCAGCCCAACCGCGCCCTTGACGGTGCCGGCCAGCCAGAAACTCGCCGCGATCAACAATATATTTTCCATGCGCCCAGTCTGCCGGCAAAGGCGGCGCATGGAAATGTGGGATACACTGAGCCAGCCTTCGGCGCAGCCATAGGCCGACGCTGAATTCGACGACCTGACACGACCCGACCATGCGCTTTGATTTGACCGACCTGCAACTCTTCCGCCACGTCGTGGAGGCGGGCAGCATCACCGCCGGCGCCGAGCGCGCGCACCTGGCGCTGGCGTCGGCCAGCGCGCGCCTGCGCGGCATGGAAGACTTGTTGGGCGTGCCGCTGCTGCTGCGCAAACGCCGCGGCGTCGACGCCACCGAGGCCGGGCGTACGCTGTTGCACCACGCCCGGGTGATCCTGGCGCAAGTGGAGAAAATGCGCGGCGACCTCGGCGACTATGCGCAAGGCCTGAAGGGCCAGATACGCCTGTTGTGCAACACCTCGGCGCTCAGCGAATTCCTGCCGCAAGCCTTGGCCGACTACCTGCGCGCGCATCCGCAGGTCCACGTCGAGGTCGAGGAAAGGCGCAGCGGCGACATCGTCCAGGCGCTGTTCGACGGCGTCGCCGACATCGGCATCGTGGCCGACAGCGCCAACAGCGATGGCCTGCAAACCTTCCCTTTCCGCGACGACCCGCTGGTTGTCGTGGCGGCGCCGGCGCACCCGCTACTCGCCGGGCCGGGCGGCGGCGACATCGCGTTCGCGCAAACGCTGGCCTACGACTTCGTCGGCCTGGCCGCCGACAGCGCGCTGCAACAGCACCTGAGCGAACACGCGGCGAAACTCGGGCAGCGCCTGCGCTACCGCCTGCGCCTGCGCAGCTTCGACGCCATTTGCCGGGTCGTCGAAAGCGGCGCCGGCATCGCCATCATTCCGGCGGCGGCGGCGCGGCGCTATGAAAAAATGCTGGCGATCCGGCAGCGGCGCTTGACCGACCCCTGGGCCATGCGCCATTTGCTGGTCTGCGTGCGCCGCTACGACGACCTGTCGGCCCACGCCCGCGCGCTGGTCGGCGCGCTCAAAGCCTGAGCCCGGCCCGGCCGGCGCCGCTGTCGGGCCGGCATTTATCGCGCAAACGGCGACGCCGTGTGCCAAATCAGTTAATATTGCGAGATGGAAATGTTAGCTGGGGTATAAGTTGTTAGTGATTATCGGATTCATCGTCGTTCTGCTCTCCATTTTTGGCGGCTTCGCCCTGCAGGGCGGACACTTGGGCGCCCTCTTCCAACCGACCGAGTTGCTGATGATAGGCGGCGCGGCCATCGGCACTTTCGTGGTCGGCAACGACTCGAAGGCGATCAAGGCCACCATGGCGGCGTTGCCGTCGCTGATGCACGGCTCGAAATACACCAAGTCGCTGTATATGGAGTTGATGGGCCTGCTTTTCGAAGTGCTCACCAAGATCCGCAAGGAAGGCTTGATGTCGCTGGAAGACGATATCGACAATCCCTACGGCAGCGCGATCTTCCTCCAGTATCCACGCACCATGTCCGACCCGCACATCCTCGAATTCATCACCGACTACCTGCGGTTGATGGTGTCGGGCAATATGGACGCGTTCCAGATCGAAAATCTGATGGACAACGAAATCGAAACCCACCACGAAGACGGCGAAATGCCGATCCAAACCATTGCGCAACTGGCCGACGCGATGCCGGCGTTCGGCATCGTCGCCGCCGTGATGGGCGTGGTGCATACGATGGCCTCGGTCGGGCTGCCGCCGGCCGAGCTGGGCGTGCTGATCGCCAACGCGCTGGTCGGCACCTTCGTCGGCATCCTGCTGGCCTACGGCTTCGTCTCGCCGGTCGCCAGCCTGCTGCGGCGCAAGCACCACGAATCGCAAAAGATGCTGCAGTGTATCAAGGTGACGCTGCTGGCCAGCCTGAACGGCTACGCGCCGGCGCTGGCGGTGGAATTCGGCCGCAAGGTCATCTCCAACACCGAACGGCCCTCGTTCGACGAACTGGAAAAGCACGTGCGCCAGGTCAGATACAAGAACTAGGCCGCCGGGCCGAAGCGCGCCCTAGGAGTCTGCGCGGCAGACAATTCTTGCGCTGACCATGTGACGCGCTTCTTGCCTGCGTCGATGGCGATTCACTTTCGCACTCGAAAGTGGA
>NZ_JBJXIB010000188.1:0-7432 GCF_046115965.1 Janthinobacterium sp. CG_23.3
CGGGGCGGTTTTGGTGGCATGCACGCATGATGCGTTATCCACGATTCGTTTACAACAACTTTCTACGCTGTACGCTCAGGCTGAATAGTCACGATATCGGCATAGTTTGGCGACCATTGTAATTGCTTGCGCGCGCGCGTGGAATCGGCGACCAAGACCGCCGGATCGCCGTCCCGCCGCGGCCCGGCCAGTTGGCCGATGGCGCGGCCGCTGACCTGCCGCGCCGCCGCGATCACTTGGGCGATCGAATAGCCGTTGCCATTGCCTAGGTTAAAGCAGTCGCTGGCGCCCCCCGCCAGCAGCGATTGCAGCGCCAGCAGGTGGGCTTCGCACAAATCCATCACGTGGACGTAGTCGCGCACGCAGGTGCCGTCCGCCGTGGCGTAGTCGTCGCCGTAGACGGTGACGGCCCCGCGCCGGCCGGAGGCGGCTTGCAGCACCAGCGGAATCAGGTGCGTCTCGGGCAGGTGGCGCTCGCCCAGTTCCGCGTCCGGGTCGGCGCCGGCGGCGTTGAAATAGCGCAGGCAAATGGACTTCATGCCGTAGGCGCGGTCGAAATCGGCCAGTATTTCCTCGACCATCCACTTCGAACGTCCGTAGGGGTTGATCGGGTGCTTCGGGTGGTTTTCATCGATGGGGACGTAAAGCGGATTGCCGAAGATGGCGGCGGTCGACGAAAAGATGAACTTGTCGACGCCGTGCCGCACCATCGCGTCGAGCAGGCGCACGGTGTTGCCGACGTTGTTGTCGTAGTACTTGGCCGGCTCGCGGAGCGATTCGCCAACCTGGATGAAGCTGGCGAAGTGCATCACGGCGCCGATGGGAAACGCTTGCAACATGACGTCCAGCGCGCTGGCGTCGCCCAGGTCGCAGGCGATCAGGCTGTCGGCCGGCACGGCCTCGCGCCAACCCTGCGACAGGTTGTCGAGCACCACGCAAGGGTAGCCGGCCTGGCCCAGGCGCTTGACCATGTGGCTGCCGATGTAGCCGGCGCCGCCGACCACCAAAATATACGGTTTCATGTGCCGCCTCCGGACGGATCGGGTAATTCGGGCATGGGGAAAATCAAAACCACCGGCGTAAGCCCGGGGTCAGACCCCGAGGGTCTGACCCGCTCGCCTTGGCGCCGGCTCTTTGCCTTGGCTGGGCTTTCACCGTTGCCGGCACGCCAACTTCAGGGTGGGCGTGGGGGGGGCGCCCCCCCCTCCCCGCCAGCGTCAATCGGCCAGCACGTTTTGCTGCGCTCCGCCCGTCTCGGCGGCAACCGCCAGCGCCGCCTTCTTGCCGGCGAGGAAGGCGTGGTCCGAGTTGTAGTACTCCCACTCGCTGTAGCGCCCGGCCAGCACGATGTCGTGGCCGGCCAGCCACGTCTTCACCAGCTCGACGTTGGCGGCGCGGGCGTGGTCGTAGACGACGTAGGCATAGGGCATGTCGACCTGGTTGGCGGTCAGCAGGCGGTCGTCGGGGCGCAGCATGCCGACCTTGATGCAGTCGGCCATGCAGCGCGCCACCAGCGCCGCGCCGCTGAGCGGCAAGGGCTTGCTCGGCGAATAGGAGATTTCGCAGGTCAGGCCGAAGCCCCCGGGCGGGTTGCAATGCGGGCTGGCATTGCCCTGGACGAAGATGCGGTGGAATATCGTCTCCTCCGGATAGTAGACCCAGTGTTTGTCGGTGATCTGCTCGCGCGCCACGCCAAGGTTGACGCAGCGCACCGACACGTGGCGCAGCGCGCGCGCGGCGGCGCGCACCTCGGCCGGCGCTTGCTCGCCAATCAGCCTGATCAGTTCCGGCAGCGGCATGGTGCTGATCAGCTGCTGGTAGCGGAAACGGCGGCCGTCGGCCAGCGCCAGCACGTGCTCGCGCGGCAGCAGTTGCACCACTTCGGCGTTGAGTTCGACTTTGCCGCGGATATGCGGCAGGAACGCCGACATCAGCGCCTGGAAGCCGCCCCGCAGCGGATAGCCGAAGCGCGCGTTCGGCCCCATCGGCCGCGCCACCGGCTCCAGCGCGCCGTCGATGATTTCCTCCAGGTCCGGCAACGGCACCCGCCCGCCCAGCCACGAGGTTTCCATTTCCGTCAGCGGAACGGTCCACAGCTTGCGGTTGTACGGAATCGCGAAATGCTTGGCGATGCCGGCGCCCCACACCTGGTAGATGAACTGCTCGAAGTTGATCGACTCCTTGCGGGCCGGCAGCGCGGTCGCCGCGTTGGCCACGTCGGCGCTGCCGTCGGCGCAGCAATCCTCGACCGGTTTGAGCACGGCGCAGGCCGGCGCGGGCGCCGCCGCCGGCGCCGAACCTTGGCGCAGGTTGCCGAAGCGCGCCTGCATCGCGCCGACGATGCATTCCTTGATGACGGCCGGCGGCAGGCCGTAGAGCGCGCCCTGGAATGGGTAGCGCGTGTAGACGTTCTTGCTGTAGATCCAAGCCTCGCGGTTTTGCCAGTGCATGTTCGGCCCCAGCAGCAGACGGTACAGCTCGAGTACGTAGGGGTCGGTTGAAAACATGATGTGGCCGGCGTGGTCGAAGGTGAAACCGGCGTCGCTGACCGAGCGGCACCAGCCGCCCACCTCGGCGTTGCGCTCCAGCAGCAGCGTGTCCGCTCCCAGGTGGTAAGCGGCCGACAGCCCGGTCGGGCCGGCGCCGACGATCGCGCAGCGCACCGCCTGCGGCGCGTTGGGCGTGCGCAGCGGGTTGACCTTGCCCGCGGCGGCGGCGTCCGGCGCCAGCGCCGCCACGGCGACGGCGCGCGCGCCCTGGCCCGGCTTGGTCGAATCGAGCAGCGCGCGCATCTGCTCCACCGTCGCGTCCCAGGAAGTCGCGGCGACCACCGCGGCCATGCCCGCGGCGCGCGCGGCGCGCTGCGCCGGCGTCGCCGCGAGCGCCTCTTCGCAGGCGCGCACGAAGCCGGCGGCGTCGTCGGCGATGGCGACCAGTTCGCCGTACGGCACCACCACGTCGGCGATCGCCGTGCTGACGATCGGCAGTTGCGCCGCCATGTATTCGAGCACCTTGGTCGGGCTGATGAACCGCGTCGCCTCGTTGAGCGCGAATGGCATCAGGCAGACGTCCCAGCCGGCCAGGAAGTGCGGCAGCGCCTGGTAGGGTTGCTGGCCGAGGTAATGGATGTTCTGCCGCTGCGGCAGGCTGGCCGGGTCGATTTTCAGCACCGGCCCGACCAGGACGATCTGCCAGTCGCTGTGGGCGTCGGCCAGCGCCGCCACCAGTGCCGGGTCGAAGCGCTCGTCGATGACGCCGTAGTAGCCCAGCCGCGGTGCCGGTATGTTCAGGTGCGCCGGATGGCCGTTGTGGCGGTCGAGCGCCTGCTCGAAATGCACCACGTCGACGCTGCTGGCGAAGCAATGCGTGTTCGGATGGCGCGCGCGCTTGGCCTCGAACAGGCTGGGGCCGCCGGCGAACACCAGGTCGGCGCGCGCCAGCAGCGCCGCCTCGCGCTGCAGCAACTGCTTGGGCGGGTTCTTGAACGCCGCCAGCTCGTCCATGCAGTCGTACACCACCAGGTGCGGATGCAGTTGCGGCAGCAGCGGCAGCGCCATCGGCGTGTAGAACCAGACGATCGGGTCCTCCTCCGGCGTCACCTCGCTCAGCAGCGACTGCAGCAGCGCCAGCTGGTCGTCGTGGAAGCCGCCCGCCGGCACCGGCGTTTGCGGCTGGCACAGCGTCACGTTGGGCGCCGGCGTCGACAAGGTCAGGTGCGGCGCCCCCTCGTGCAGCGTCGGCTCCTCGACGAACAACACATGGTAAAACTGCGCCAGACGCGACAACAACTGCTGTGGCCTTTGGTAGACAAAGTTCCAACGAAGATGAGAGAAAACCATGATCGTCCTCATTCCAGCTCCTTCCCGCCCTGGTGGCGCGTACGTTGAACACAGGTGCCGCGTCAGGCGCTGGGCCTGGCGCAACCCCGTTGCATAAGGCTCGGACAGCACGCGCTGCAGTGGCTCCGGCCCGCTTAAACTGACATCCCACAAGCCGCTGTGGTGCCAGAAATTCTCGTCCTCCCAATCCGGCCGGTCGATCGCCGGATACATGCAGATGCCACGCAGGTCGCCGCCGTGCTGGTGCGCCAGCGCGGCCTGCTGCGCGGTTTCCCTGATCCAGGCGCCGCGGCCGCTGCCGACGTGGCTGGTCTCGGCCAGCAGCAGCGGCCGGCGGTAGCGCCGCTGCACTTCCAGCAACAACTGGTGCAGCGGCATGCGGCGCGGCTCGCCCAGGTGCCACCACAGGCGCAGGTTGCTGCCGCTTTCCCATTGGTTGCTGTGGTAATAATTCAGGCCGATCAGGTCGAGGTAGCGCTCGGCCCCGCCCAGCTCCGGCTCGCTGCGTCCGCACAGCATGTCCCAGGCCTCGAACTGCGACTCGCGCCATTGCGCGGCGGAGTCGGCCCAGTCGGGCCGGTCGGGCGGCGCGATGACGTGGATCAGCGGATCGCACTGCAGGATGCGGGCGCGCGGGTTGACGGCCCAGATCGCGTCGCAGCCGGCGAGCGTCGCGCGCACCAGTTGGCGCTTGCCGTCGGGGCCGGCGTTGGGCCGCTCCGTGTTCAAGCCCTGGAACATGTGCACCGACAGGCCCCAGCTGGAAAACGAGATTTCGTTGATCGGCGAGTAGATCGGCGCGGCGTCGGAGAACGGCGCCAGGTATGCGCTGACGGCGCCGCAAAAACGCGCGAAGCGTTCGACGAACTGCGGCGCGAACAGGTCGACGTCGGCCGGCCAGCCGTAGTGGTGGAAGGTCCAGCAGATCTGCAAGCCCATCTCGCGCGCCAGCCGGGCGCGCTCCTCCAGCGACGAGAAGTCGAAGCGGCCGTCCCGTTCGACCAGGCGCCAGCCGACGCTTTCGCGCACCGTGCGTATGCCGAACTGGGCCAGTTGCGCGTAGTCCTCGCGCACCCGCGCCAGATGGCCGCTGGCCTGGTTCATCGACAGTGCCCGCCCGGCGTGCGTGACGTGGTCGGCGCCCTCGAAGCCGGCCTGCCAGTACGACAGGAACGGCGCGGCGGCGGCGTCGTCAGGCTCACTCATCGGGGCCGCCATGCAGCAAGGTCTTCATGCCAAATCTCCTTTGAAAAACCGGCGCGCCGGTCCGCCGTCGTTGCCGCTAATGCCAGGCGCAAGCAGGCGATTAACACCGGGACCGGCCCCCTAGGGTCCGCCCCCGGCGCTTTGCCTCCGGTATGCGTCGCCGTCCCGGTCGCCTTGGCCGCGCGCGGCGCGTCAATCGATTTTCTCGTTGCGGGTGGCCGCGCTGATCAGTTCCAGCTCGACCTTGGGCGTGCGGTCGGCGTTCAACAGGCCGTTCGCCTCCTGGAAGGTGTTGGCGAACTGGGTGTAGCAAAAACCGCTGAACAGTTGCGCCGTGTTGACTACCGCCAGCAGGCGCCGGTACAGGTCGAGGAAGCCGACCTCGCTGGTGGCGCGCGAGTAGCCCCAGGTGTGGCCGTCGGCGCCCGCCGCCGGCTTGGTGAAGGCAATGCCGCCGAACTCGGTGAGCACGATCGGCTGGCCGCGGTGCGGAAAACCGTCCAGCGTCAAGATGCGCCCGCCCGGGCGGCGCTGGTCGAACAGGATCGTGCGCGAGGCGTCGGTGATGGCGTAGCGCGCCTGCAGCCGCTCCGGGTCGCAGTCGTAGTCGTGGATGCCGAGGATGTCGGTGGCCGAGGCCTCCCAGCCGTCGTTGCCGATCACCGGACGGGTCGCGTCGAGCGTGCGCGTCAAGTGGTACAGCGCCTCGACCGCGTTGCGGTGGGCCTGGATCGCGGTCAGGTTCGGCACCCCCCACGATTCGTTGAACGGCACCCACACCAGCACGCAGGGGTGGCTGTAGTCGCGCTCGATAACCTCGGTCCACTCGCGCACCATGCGCGTGATGGCGCGCGTCGTGAAGCGGTAGGCCGACGGCATTTCCTCCCATACCAGCAGACCGAGCCGGTCGGCCCAGTACAGGTAGCGCGGGTCTTCGATTTTCTGGTGCTTGCGCACGCCGTTGAAACCGAGCGCCTTGGCCAGTTCGACGTCGCGCTTGAGCGCGGCGTCGGACGGCGCCGCCAGCAGCGTGTCGGGCCAGTAGCCCTGGTCCAGCACCAGCCGCAGCGGATAGGGCCGGCCGTTGAGCATGAAGCGGTCGCGGTTGATCGCCACCGAGCGCAGCGCCGTATACGAGCGCACCGTGTCGATGACCTGCCCGCCCTGCAGCAGCAGAACCTCGGCGTCGAGCAGGGTCGGGCGTTCCGGACTCCACAGCAGCTCGTTGCGCGAATCGTCGATGCCCGGGTCCGCCAGCGAAATCTTGCGGTTCGCCTCGTTGCCCAACAGCGCGTAGCGGTCGTCGGCCAGCAGGCTGTCGCCGTGCCAGATGCGCACTTCGACGACCAGGTCGTCGGCGACGTCGCCGCCGGCGAACACTTCGCAGCCGATCTCGTAGCCCTCGAAGATCGGCGTCCAGCGCAGCTTCTGGATATAGGTGGCGGCGACGCGTTCAAGCCAGACCGTCTGCCAGATGCCGGTGGTGCGCGGATACCAGATCGAGTGCGGCTCGAGCTGCCAGTCCTGCTTGCCGCGCGGTTTGGCCAGGTCGTGCGGGTCGTCCTCGACGTACACCGTCACGGTGTGGCGGCCGTCGGCGTTGAGCACGTCGCCGATGTCGGCGACGAACGGCGTGTGGCCGCCCTCGTGCTCGGCCACGACGTGGCCGTTGACCCACACCTTGGCCTGGTAGTCGACGGCGCCGAAGTGCAGCAGCACGCGCCCGGGGCCGGCGGCGATGTCGAACTCGCGCTGGTACCAGCAGGCGACGTGGAAGCCGCGGTCGCCGACCCCGCTGGCCTGCGACTCCGGCGGAAACGGCACGGTGATGTCGTGGGTCCAGTGAATGGGATCGGACGGCAGCTTGTGGCGCCGCTCGTTGTCGAAGGCGAAACGCCAGGGACCGTTGAGCGACTGCCAGTGCTCGCGCACCAGTTGCGGTCGGGGGTAGGCAAATGCGGACATCGGCTCCTCGTCGGGTGGGTCATATGGTCGGGTGGGTCGGGCAATGCGGCCGGGCAAGCCGGGTCGGGTGCGTCGCCGGGCGACGGCTTCGCGTACCGGTTACTAGTTGGAGCCGGCGCGGCGGCGGTAGTTCCAGCGCCGCGCCGGTTTCCACCGCCGCCTTTAACTACGTCAAACAACCGCGTCAAACCACCGCGTCAAACTTTGGCGCGACGCCGCGGCCCGGCGCCTCAGGTTTGCCGCGGCGGCGGGGGCGGGGGCCGAAGCCCCGGCCGACGGCCACCCACTACGCCCACCCCACCGCCCACCCGCCCCTGCCCCCACCCCCCCACCCACCCACGCCTCACCCCCTCCCCTCACCCGCGCCCCCACACCAGCCGCCAACCAGTGCGCGGTTTCTGCCTCCTTCTTCTTTCCACCGC
>NZ_JBJXIB010000189.1:0-7398 GCF_046115965.1 Janthinobacterium sp. CG_23.3
TGGCGATGCCAACAGAACTAGGAGCTCTCGCCTCAACTTTCTCTCCCTCCACGACTCTCTTCCGACCTCACTCGTGGGGTGATCGCTTGACCCGGACCGAGTTCGCCGCGGCTGGCGGTGACCATGCCGGCGCCACGCCCTGGCCGACCACCTGGTCGAGCGCGTTGTCGTCGCGCAGCAGGTCGGCCATGTTCGGCAAGGCCACGCCGGCCTTGGCCGCGTCCTTGGCGTCGACGTTGAAATACACGTCCGTCATGTCGACCGACTTGCCGCTGGCCAGCGTCGCGCTGCTGCGCTCCAGATGCAAGTTGTTGTTGGCGTCCAGGAACGGCAATTCGGTGAAGCTGACCGTCAGGCTGCTGACGCCGGCGTCGTGCAGCGACAACAATTCGCCGGCGTCGGTGTGGCCGTTGCTGTTGGCGTCGCGCCAGATGCGCAGTTCGGCGAACTTGTCGTCGTTGACGTCGACCACGCCGTCGCTGTTGGAGTCGAAGCTGGCCAGCTTGGCGAAGCCCGAACCCTTGCTGGCGCCGCCGAACAATTCGCCGATGCCGTCGATGCTGCCGTTGCCGTTGGCGTCGACTGCCAGGAAGCCGTCGTTGCCCGAGACCCAGCCGGACTGGATCGCCTGGCCGTCGCCCAGCAGGTCGAAGCTGCCGTGGAAGTCGGCGCGGGCGATGGTTTGGATGCCGTCGCCGCCCAGATCGATGACGATCGGCGTGATGCTCGCGTCCCAGCTCATGTCGTTCTCGCCCGACTCCAGGAAGGTCCTATCGGTGTAGGTGACGTTGGCCTTGGAGACGCCGTCGCCGTTCACGTCCGAATCGATCTGGTCGTTGGAGCCGACGTTTTTCACGCCCCACTTCCAGGTTTCCATGTCGTAGCCGGCGAACTTGACGCCGGACTTGTCGAATTTCAGGTAGAACGAACCCGGGTCCAGGTTGCCGAAATTGTAGTTTCCGTTGCTATTCGTGTAGGTCGTTGCCAGCAACTGGTTGGCGTTGTTGTACAGCATAACCTTGATGCAGGCGATGCCCTCTTCGTTGCTGTCCTGCACGCCGTCATGGTCGCGGTCGCGCCAGACCTTGTCGCCGATGCTGGCCTTGCGGTACAGGCCGGCGTCCCAGCTCATGTCGTTTTCGCCGTAGCCGAGGTTGGTCAGCGCGCTGCGGCCGCTGCTGGTATCGACGTCGGAGTCGATGGCGTCGGAACCGACGTTGCCCCTGGTGTAGTAGTAGCCCGACGGCTTGACCACTTCGACCTTGTAGTCGCCCGCGTTCAAGCCGCTAAACAGGTAGTTGCCGCTGGCGTTCGTGGTGGTCGTGCCCAGCACCTGGTTGTAGGCGTTGAGCAGCTTGACGGTGACGCCGCCGATGCCGCTCTCGCCGGCGTCCTGCACGCCGTTGAAGTTCTTGTCTTCCCACACCTTGTCACCGATGCTGGCGGTTTGCCTGACCAGGCCGGCGTCCCAACTACGGTCGATTTCACCCGAGCTCAGTTCGGTCTGGATGGTTTTGCCCAGCGCGTTGGCGTCCGAGTCGGCGCTGTCCGAGCCGACGTCCTGCGCCGTGAACTTGTAGCCGGCCGGGGCCACGAAGGCCACCGAGTAGACGCCCGGGGTCAGGTTGGTGAACAGATACTTGCCATAGCTATCGGTGGTGGCGCTGGCGACGACCGCGCCGGCGCTGTTGAGCAGGTTGACGGTGACGCAAGCGACGCCGGACTCGCCTGTGTCCTGCACGCCGTTGCCGTTGCAGTCGCCCCAGACCCGGTCGCCGATCTGCGCTTTTTGATACAGGCCGGCGTCGAGCGTGTTGTTGGTCTCGCCGGCGGCGACGGCGAACTGCGCGGTGTTGCCGGCGCCGTCGATATCGCTGTCGGCGGCGTCGTTGGCGCCGGCGTCGCGCGGCGACGTGAAGTAGCCCGACGGCGCTTTGACGGCCACCGAATAGGTGCCCGCCGCGACGTCGAAGTGGTAATTGCCGGTGGCGTCGGTGGTGGTGCTGCCGACCACGCCGCCGAGCGCGTTTTTCAGTTGCACGGTGACGCCGGCAATACCGGCCTCGCCGGCGTCCTGCACGCCGTTGGCGTTGGCGTCGAGCCAGACGCGGTCGCCGATGTGGGCGTCGGGCGCCTGCACGCCCATGTCCAAGCTGCGCTCGCTTTCGCCCGATTCGAGCACCGTCTGGGCGGTGCGGCCGTCGGCCTGGTTGGCGTCGGAGTCGGCGGCGTCGTCGGCGCCGACGTCGCGGCCGGTGATGACGTAGCCGGCCGGCAGGCTGGCCTTGTCGAATTGCACGCTATAGCTGCCCGGCACCAGGTTGGTAAACAGGTAGTTGCCGTTGGCGTCGGTGGTCAACGGGCTGCCGACGGCCACGCCATGGGCGTCGAGCAGCGTCACCTTGACGCCGGCCACGCCGGCCTCGCCGGCGTCCTGCACGCCGTTCTTGTTCAGGTCGAGCCAGACGCGGTCGCCCAGCTCGGCCGTTTTATACAGGCCGGCGTCCAGGTCGGGATGGTTCTGGCCGGCGGCCAGCGTTACCTGGGCGCTGTTGCCGCTGGCGTCGATATCGCTGTCGGCGGCGGCGTTGCCGCCGGCGTTCAGGGCGGTGGTGACATAACCGGCCGGCGCCAGCACGGCCACCGAGTAGGTGCCCGGATCGACGCTGAAGCCGTAGTTGCCGTTGGCGTCGGTGACGGTGCTGCCGACCACGGCGCCGGCGGCGTCCTTCAATTGCACGGTGACGCCGCCGATGCCGGCTTCGCCCGCGTCCTGCACGCCGTTGGCGTTCTTGTCTTCCCACACCCGGTCGCCCAGCGTGGCGGGGGTGGCGACGATGCCGGCGTCCAGGCTATGGTTGCTCTCGCCGGCCAGCAACACCACTTGCGCGGTGCCGCCGTCGACGACGCTGGCGTCGGAGTCGGCGGCGTCGTTGGCGCCGGCGTCGCGGCCGGTGAAGACGTAGCCGGCCGGCAGGCTGGCCTTGTCGAACTGCACGCTATAACTGCCCGGCGCCAGGTTGGTAAACAGGTAGTTGCCGTTGGCGTCGGTGCGCAACGGGCTGCCAACGGCCACGCCGTGGGCGTCGAGCAGCGTCACCTTGACGCCGGCGACACCGGCTTCGCCGGCGTCCTGCACGCCGTTCTTGTTCAGGTCGAGCCAGACGCGGTCGCCCAGTTCGGCGGTTTGATACAGGCCGGCGTCGAGGCGCGGGTTGGTTTCGCCGGGCGCCAGCGTCACCTGAGCGCTGTTGCCGCCGGCGTCGACGTCGCTGTCGGTGGCGGCGTTGCCGCCCTGGCCCTGGGCGCTGATGGCGTAGCCGGCCGGCGTCACGATCGCCACCGAGTAGGTACCCGGATTGACGTCGAAATGGTAGGCGCCGGCGGCGTCGGTGGTGGTGCTGCCGACAACGTTACCGCCGGCATCCTTCAATTGCACGACCACGCCGGCAATACCGGCTTCGCCGGCGTCCTGCACGCCATTGGCGTTGGCGTCGTTCCAGACGAAGTCGCCCAGGTGCGCCATCGGCACGTTGAAAACCAGGTGGTTGGGGGTGGCGCTCAGGTCGCTGGCGTTGCAGCCGACGGTGCCGCCGTCGTCGCGCACCTGGAAGCCCAGCGCGAAGCTGCCGGCCCGGTCCGGCGACGGCACGAACACCAAATGGCCGGCGCGGATGTCGGCGATGCCGATTTCGGCGCCGGCGGCGACGGCGGCGCCGTTCAGCAGCAAGGTGCCGGCGACCGGCATGGTGGTGATCAGGACCGACTGGAAGCCGTTGCTCTCGACGACGTCGTGGAAGCCGAAGTCGGCTTCGCCCAAGACCACGGCGTTGCCGTTGAGCAGGTCGAACGACTTGTCGGCGCCTTCGGGGGCGTCGTTGACCGGATCGACGATCACTTGCAGGAACAACGAAATGGTATTGCCGTCGCCGTTGTTGACGACCACTTCGATGGTTTCAAAACTGCCGTTGTAGTTGGCCGCCCAGGCGCCGGGACGCACGTACAGCGTGTCGTTGTCGAGGCGGCCGAACAGCGGGATGTTGCCGGTGGCTTCTTCATCGTCCGGCTGCAGCACGGTGATCGCGCTGATGTTCAGTGCGCCGGCGACCGTGTAGCCGGCCTGGGCCAGGATATCGCGGATGTCGACGTTCTTTTCGGTGTCTTCGCAGACGTGAATGACACTGGAAAGGTTAATGGTTGACATGCGGACTCCGAATACAAAAAAAGTGATGGATAGGCCCGCGCAGACGCGAACCGCCGAATATGGAAATGGGTACTACAAACTTGGGAATACCATGACGGGAACGTAAAGCAGACGCTGTGTACGCGGAGTTAAGGGATACACAGGGCGCGCGAGGCAGAAATCCCAGAAGATGGGCATTTCTTACGATGCATCAAAGTTATCCATATTATACGGAAGATTTCTTTGTGGTAGTTATTTTTTTTACTATCAAGATGTTGTTTCAATAATTGGCTTATTCGCGTGGAAATTTTGCCACGGCGTCGAATTTCTCTTCGGCAGGCGCAATGCCCTACAATCTCGGCATGAAACAACTTACCCTCGCTTTACCGTTCGCCCTGCCCCCCGCCGAACTGGCCGCCGACTTGCAAAGGGCGATGCAGGCGCCGGCGCTGGCGGCCCTGCTGTCGCGCACCCACGAACACCGGCTTACCGCCTTCGACAACAGCACCCGGGTGTTGCCGCACGAAGCCTGGCTGGCGCACGCGCTCGGCCTGGCGGGCGCGCCGGACGGCCCGGCCGCCGGCGTGCCGCTGGCACCGGCGGTCATGCGCGGCTTCGGCCAGGCGCCCGCCGCCGGCTACTGGCTGCTGGTGCACCCGGTGCACGTGCAAATCGCCCGCAACCACCTGCTGATGGGCGACCAGCGCCAGCTGCCGCTGGACGAGGCCGACGCGCGCGCGCTGTTCGACGCCGCCCGTCCCTATTTCGACGAGATCGGCAAGCCGCTCCTGTACGGCGACGCGCAGACCTGGTTCGTGCGCGCCGACGACTGGGGCGGCCTGCGCACGGCGTCGCCGGACGCGGCCACCGGCCAGAACCTGACGGCTTGGATGCCCGAAGGCGAGCAGGCGCGCGCCTCGCGCAAACTGCAAAACGAAGTGCAGATGCTGTGGCACGAGCACCCGGTGAACGTGGCGCGGCAAGCCCGCGGCCTGGCGCCGGTGAACTCCTTCTGGCTGTGGGGCGGCGCCGACGCGGCCCCGGCCGCGGCGCCGGGGCCGCTCTTGCTCAGCGCCGATTGTCCGCCCTGGCTGGCGGCGCTGGCGGCGCCGCCGCGGCGCCCCGCCGAGCTGGCGGCCGTGCTCGGACGGGCCGACGAGCGGGCCCTGGTCGCGCTTGGCGGCCTGGTCGGCGCCGGCCTGGGCGCCGACTGGTCCCACTGGCTGCTGCAGATGCAGCGCCTGGAACAGCAATGGTTCGCGCCGCTGCTGGCGGCGCTGAAAAACGGCAGCCTCGGCCAGTTGACGCTGATGCTGAGCAACCGCGACGCCTATGCCGAATTTAGCGGCAGCAAACAAGCCCAGCGCAAATTCTGGCGCAAAATCACCTTGAACAAGCTCTCCACATGACACTGACCCGCATCGCCACCCGCCCCTGCCCCTACCGGGAATCCGAAATGTTGCGCCAGGGCGGCATCCACCCGGTGCTGGCGCGCCTGTACGCGGCGCGCGGCCTGACCCAGGCCAGCGAACTGTCGAGCGAACTGGGCGCCTTGATGCCGCCGGCCGGCCTGCTGCACATCGGCGCCGCCGCCGTGTTCCTGGCCGACGCCATCGGCGCCGGCAAGCGCATGGTCATCGTCGCCGACTACGACTGCGACGGCGCCACCGCCTGCGCCACGGCGCTGCGCGGCCTGCGCGCGATGGGCGCCCACGTCGACTTCATCGTGCCGAACCGTTTCGAGTACGGCTACGGCCTGACGCCCGAGATCGTCGAGCTGACCGCGCGCGAAAAGTCGCCCGACATCATCATCACCGTCGACAACGGCATCGCCAGCGTCGACGGCGTGGCCGAGGCCAACCGCCGCGGCATCGAAGTGGTCGTCACCGACCACCATCTGCCCGGCGACACCCTGCCGGCGGCGCGCGTGATCGTCAACCCGAACCAGCCCGAGTGCGGCTTCCCCAGCAAGCACCTGGCCGGCGTCGGCGTGGTGTTTTACGTGCTGCTGGCGCTGCGCGCGGAGCTGCGCCGGCGCGGCGTGTTCGACGCCCAGAGCCAGCCCAAGCTCGACCACCTGCTCGACCTGGTGGCGCTGGGCACGGTGGCCGACGTGGTGCGGCTCGATTCGAACAACCGGATTTTGGTGGCGCAGGGCCTGAAGCGCATGCGCGCCGGCCGCATGCACGCCGGCGTGGCGGCGCTGTTCCGCGTGGCCGGGCGCGAGGCGCGCAGCGCCAGCCCGTTCGACCTCGGCTTCGCGCTGGGGCCGCGCCTGAACGCCGCCGGGCGCCTGCAGGACATGTCGCTGGGGATCGAATGCCTGATCACCGACGACGAGGGGCGCGCCTGGGCGCTGGCCCAGCAGCTCAACGACATCAACCTGAAACGGCGCGAGATCGAGGCCGAGATGCAGGACACCGCGCTGCTGCACCTCGATGAGTTCGAGCCGGCCAACAGCAGCACCATCAGCGTGTTCGACGCCGGCTGGCACCAGGGCGTGATCGGTATCGTCGCCTCGCGTCTGAAGGAAAAGTTCTTCCGCCCGACCATCACCTTCGCGCGCGGCGCGGACGGCTGGATCAAGGGCTCCGGGCGCTCGATTCCCGGCTTCCACCTGCGCGACGCGCTCGACCTGGTGTCAAAGCGCGCGCCCAGCCTGATCGACAAGTTCGGCGGCCACGCGATGGCGGCCGGCCTGACCATCCGCGCCGACGCCTTCGACGCGTTCTCGGCGGCCTTCGAGGCGGTCGGCCAAGCCTGGCTGAGCAAGCAGCAGCTCGAACGCGTCATCGAAACCGACGGCCCGCTGGAGGACGCCTACTACACCACTCAGTTCATCGAGTTGATGGACGGCCAGGTGTGGGGCCAGGGCTTCGCGCCGCCGGTGTTCTGCGACGAGTTCCGCGTGGTCAGCCAGCGCATCCTCAAAGAGCGCCACCTGAAGCTGCTGCTGGAAAAGAACGGCGCGCGCTTCGACGCCATCTGGTTCGGCCACACCGACGCGGTCGGCGAGCGGGCGCGGGTCGCCTTCCGCCTCGACGCCAACGAATACAACGGCGTCACCAAGGTGCAATTACTGGTCGAGCACGCCGAAGCGGCGTAGGCGGGGGGGGGGGTCTCGTCGTCTCCCCTCACCCCACCCCCCCAAGCAAAGGTTGTTCTGTCCCCCCTCACCCCACTCTGTCTCCCCAACCCCACCGCCCTTCATCGTT
>NZ_JBJXIB010000190.1:0-7301 GCF_046115965.1 Janthinobacterium sp. CG_23.3
GTTTTTTGTTTTTAGGGATCGGGTATAGGTAGGAAAGTGTGTGCGAGGGGTGGTTGTTCCTGTGGGGTGGGTTGCATGGGTGGTGGCCCTCCTCCGCCCCCCCCCCCCCCCCCCCCGGCACCGGTCGCACTACAGGCCGTAGATGATAGTGCTGACGTCGTCGTACAGCGGATACACGGCGCTGGACGGATTGAGCCAGCCGATCACGTCAAAGTGGTCGTAGCCGCGGTAGTAGCCCAGATAGTTCCATGCGCCGCGCACCGAGCTGCCGTCGTAGTTGCGCTGCGGCTGTCCGGACGGCGCCTTCATGCTGACAGTGTTGACCACGCCGTCGTTGGGGAACCAGCTGCTGTCGATCAGCACCCGCCCGCTGCCCGACTGGGTGTACGAACCCATGCCTGGTTGCAGGATGGACGGCACCACCCATTCGCCGGCGGTGGGTTTACTGAAGAAAATCATGTCGTTGCGCGCGTAGCGATAAGCGGCGCTCTGGAAAGGCGCGATGACCCGGTCGGTATTGTTGCAGCATGGCGCGCCCGGTTCGGTGGCGTCGCCGCCGACCGAATAGTAATAGACGTTGGGCGAGGTCTTGACCCAGCCGTTGAGTTCCTTGGCGCCGTCCGGCCCCAGTTCCCATTGCGCCGAGTTGTGGTTGGCCAGCGCCCAGAACGGCGCGCCCTTGATGCGCTCAAGGAAGTCGCGGAACGATTCGGCCGGTCCTTGCGCCAGGCCGAATTGTTCCAGCCGGAACTTGTAGATCGGATTGTTGCTGCCGCCAAGGCCGGCGACCTCGACGATCTGGCCGGCCAGCTCCGAGACCTTCGGCACGTAGTCGACAATGACGTCGCGCAAGGTGGTGCCGTTGTGCGGCGTGGAAATGGTGGTGGCGCTCTTGACCCAGCCGGTCTTGCCGCCGGCGTACAGCGCGCCGTCGCCCTCGCTGCCGTTCGGCGGGCCGTTTTCCAGCAATTGGATCAGCGTGCGGACGGTCTGGCCGCCCTGGCTGTGCGCCACCAGGTGGATCGGATGGCTGGCGTCCCAGGCGGGGTAGAGCGCCAGCGGGTAATGGTTCGGATTGTTGGCCGGGTCGGCCGCCCAGCATTTGCCGGCCGGCTTTTGCAGCGCGCCGAACGCGGCCGAGCTGGCGGTGTGGCGCGCGCCGTAGTCGGCGCAACCGCCTTTGACCTGGTAGAACAGCTCCACCGCGCGGTCCCAGTTGGAACTGACCGGGCCGACCGCCGCCGCGAACACCTGGTGGTTGCCGTTGAAGCTACGCATATGCGCGGCGACGTCGTTGTTGCCGCCCCAGTAGTGGAAGCCGCTGCCCTGCAATTCGTCGGGTCCGAAGCCGAGGAAGCCGTGGACCAGCACCACCGGGTAATTGTTGGCGGCCAGCGCTTGCGGCGCCGACGCCAGCGCGGATGCGCCAATTGCGATGCCTGCCAGCAGCTTTACCGTCCGTGCCAATGCGAATGTCATCATTTTTGTCTCCTCAGAAGGTTACGCGCGATCAAATTTGATCAGCGAGTAATCAGAGTTCAACATAAACGAAAAAAGTTAACTACAATTCATCATTGCCTTGCAAGCCAACCTACGGACCGTGCGAGCCACGCCCGGGCGTTGGTCGCGCGGCGCGATGTTCGTTTGGATTCGTGTATAAAACCACAGGCGGGCGGCGCGGCAACGCCGTCATGCAACGCGCTCGTCGGGGATTTCCAGCCCCTGTTTGCGGATTTCCTCAAGGAACAGGCGTGCGCCCTTGCTCAGCCGGGGCGAGCCGTACACCGCGTGCATGCTCGGGTCTACCGCCTTCGACGAGGCCAGCCGGTACGCCGCGCACACCTTGACCAGCTTGCCCGCGGCCAGCGCCGGCTCGGCCAGCCAGCTGGCCAGCCGGGCGATGCCGGCGGCCTCCGTCGCCGCTTGGAAGGTGGCGATGCCGGAGGTGAAGCGGTGGCGCGGCTTGATGGTGTTGCTCAGGCTGCGTTCGGCGGAAACGAAATGCCAGTCGCGCAGGATGCGCGGGGCGGTGTGCATGATAACGTCGTGGCCGGCCAGTTCTTCCGGCTCGCGCGGCGTGCCCCTGCGCGACAGGTAGTCCGGGGCGGCGTACAGATAGCGTCGGTAGTTCCACAGCGGGTAGCCGATCAGCTCGCTCGACTTGGGGAAGGCGCCGCGGATCGCGAAGTCGAGCTTTTCCTCGATCGGATCGATGCTCTTGTCGGAGAAACGGATGTCGATCTGCACGTTTGGGTAGGCCCGGGAAAAGCGCGCCACCGTTTTTGGCAAGAATCCCAGCGCCAAGATCTCCGGCGCCGAAATGCGCACCCAGCCCTGCGGGGTGCTGCCCAGCTCGGCCAACTGGTCCTGCGCCTCCGCCTGGGTCTCCAGCAGGTGCTTGGCGAAGGCGTAGTAGCAGTCGCCGGCGGCGGTCAAGGTCAGCTGCTTCTGGGTACGCAGGATCAGCTCGGCGCCAATGGCCTCTTCCAGGTGCTGGATCGCGCGCGTCACCGCGCTTGGCGAACAGCCCAGCGCGCGCGCCGCGTGGACGAAGCTGCCCTTGTCGACGACCGTGCAAAAGGTCCCGATTTCCCACATCAGTTTGATCGACATGCCGCCGCGGCTCCGCTGTTTTGTTTCAAGACGCAATTGTACAAGTTTAGACGCTTGCGTTTTCCGCAACGTGGCGTTGCATCCAGATTCAATGGCGGCGCCCTATACTCGTTTCGTTGCCCCACATCACTTCAGGAAACCATGGTCACCATTTCGCTGCTATGCATGTTCGCGTTTTTCGCCGGCTTGATTGACGCCGCCGTCGGCGGCGGCGGCCTGATCCAGATGCCGGCGCTGTTCAACCTGATGCCGTCGATGGCGTCGGCCCCCTTGATGGGCACGAATAAATTCGCCGCCTGCTGGGGCACGATATTCGCGGCCAAGTCCTATGTCGGCCGGGTGCGGGTGCCGTGGAAGCTGGTGTTGCCGGCGGCGGCGGCGGCCTTCGCCATGTCCTTCCTGGGCGCGATGGCGGTGTCGGCGGTGCCGCAGCACGTGGTGCGCCCGGTGGTGCTGGTGTTGCTGGTGGTGATGGCGGTCTACACCTTCATCAAGAAGGACTTCGGTAGCGTCCAGGTCGAGCGCGCCTTCGGCCGGCGCGAACGCGTGCTGACGGTGCTGATCGGCGGCGTCATCGGCTTTTACGACGGCCTGTTCGGTCCCGGCACCGGCAGTTTCCTGATTTTCCTGTTCATCCGCTTTTTCGCCTTCGACTTCCTGCTGGCGTCGGCCTGCGCGAAAGTCGTCAACATCGCCACCAACGTCGCCGCGCTGGCCTTCTTCATCCCCGCCGGCAATGTCATGTACGCCGTCGCCGTGCCCATGGCCGTCTGCAATATCCTGGGCGCGCTGACCGGCACCTGGATCGCCGTGCGGCGCGGCTCCGCCTTCGTGCGCGTGCTGTTCCTGTTTTTGCTGGTCACGCTGATCGTCAAGCTCGGCTACGACGTCTTCACCGGCCATTGATTGGATTTTCCTCGACCATGAAAAAGATTAAGGGTGTGCTGTGGGACAACGACGGCGTTCTGGTCAATACCGAACAGCTGTTCTATGAAACCAACCGGGAAGTGCTGCTCGAGCACGGCATTGCGTTGACGCGGAAACAGTTTTTCGACTGGTTTTTGTGTTACAGCTACGGCGCTTGGCATTTGCTGCAGCAAAAGGGGTATAGCGAACAGCGCATCGAGGCGCTGCGGCGGGAACGCAACCGGCGTTTCGGCGAGAAGTTGGCGCAGGCGGACAATCTGATCAACTCCAGCGTCGACGCCGTCCTGTCCGACCTGTGGCGGCGCGTGCCGATGGGCGTCGTCACCGGCAGCTTCCGCGAACACTTCGAACAAAGCCACCGCGACAGCAGGCTGGCCGGCTATTTCGACTTCGTCGTCTGGCGCGAAATGTATATCAACGAAAAGCCCGAGCCGGACAGCTATTTGATGGGGCTGGAGCGCCTGGGCTTGCCGGCGCACGCATGCCTGGCGGTGGAGGATTCGCCGCGCGGACTGCGCGCGGCCAACGCGGCGGGGCTCGAATGCATCGTCTTGCGCACCGACTTGACCCGGGGCCACGCCTTCGACGGCGCCTTTTGCGTGGTCGACTCGATGGACGAGCTGCGCACGGTGCTGGCGTCCTTCGTCGCCTGAGCGGACGCGGCAATCTAGAGGGCTTCCTCTGATTTGTGTCCGCCGCCGCCCCTTACAATTGGGCCAACCTTGCCACACATCGGAGACGGCGGCCCGCGATCCGGGCGCCCACTATCAAAATGACGAAACCGCAATTGCACTTTGCCCACGCCAACAGCTACCCGGCCGGCACCTACCGCCGCTTTTTCGACCTGCTGGGTCGGGATTTCCACATCCAGGCGCTCGACATGCACGCCCACAACCCGGAGTATCCGGTCGAGACCGGCTGGGGCGCGCTGGTGCAGGAGTACATCGACGAGCTGGAGTCGCGCTACCAGCAGCCGGTGATTTTGCTGGGCCACTCGCTGGGCGGCATGCTCAGTCTGATGGTGGCGAAGGCGCGGCCCGACCTGGTGCGCTGCGTGGTGCTGCTCGACTCGCCGGTGGTGGCGGGCTGGCGCGCGATGGTGCTGCGGCTGCTGCGCAACAGCGCGCTGGGCGAGCGCTACTTCTCGCCGGCGCGTTTTTCGGTGCGCCGGCGCAAGCTGTGGCCGGACGCCGAGGCCGCCTACCAGCACTTCGCGTCCAAGCAGATGTTCGCGGCCTGGGCGCCGCAGGTGCTGCGCGACTATATCGACAGCGGCCTGGCGCCGCATCCGCAGGGCATGCAGCTACGCTTCACGCGCGAAATCGAAACCGACGTCTACCGCAGTCTGCCGCACCACATCGGTAGCCTGGTGACGGGCAAGTACCCGGTGCCGATCGGCTTCATCGGCGGCACCGAGTCGGTCGAATGCCGCCAGGCGGGACTGGGGCCGACGCGCAAGCTGGTCGGGCGCTTCTTCCGCCAGATACCGGGCGGCCACCTGTTCCCGATGGAGTCGCCGGAGCGCGCCGCCAAGGAGACGCGCGAGATGATCGGGGCGTTGTTGGCGTCGAAGCGGTAATTGCGCAGCGAAAAGCGCCGCGGGGCGGGGCGGTACCGCGAAAAATGTGTCCAGCGGGCCATAAGCGCGGCCTTTTTCGCGTAAAATCGCGGTATTCGGGCCGGACGCCGCCATGGCGCCCGCCGCCCCCGCCTCTCCCTTGAAATTCTTAAGAAAATGCCTGTGCGATGACGATTAAAAGCGATAAATGGATACGCCGTATGGCGGCAGAAACCGGCATGATCTCGCCGTTCGAACCGAACCAGGTGCGCGCGGTCGACGGCAGAAAAGTCATCTCCTACGGTACCTCCTCGTACGGTTACGACATCCGCTGCGCCGACGAGTTCAAGATCTTCACGAACATCAACAGCACCATCGTCGATCCGAAAAACTTCGACTCGAACTCCTTCGTCGACGTCAAGAGCGACGTCTGCATTATTCCGCCGAACTCGTTCGCGCTGGCCCGCACCATTGAATTCTTCCGCATTCCGCGCAGCGTGCTGACGATCTGCCTGGGCAAATCGACCTACGCGCGCTGCGGCATCATCGTCAACGTGACGCCGTTCGAGCCGGAGTGGGAAGGCTACGTGACGCTGGAATTCTCCAACACCACGCCGCTGCCGGCCAAGATCTACGCCGGCGAAGGCTGCGCCCAGGTGCTGTTCTTTGAAAGCGACGAAGTGTGCGAAACCTCGTACAAAGACCGCGACGGCAAATACCAAGGGCAGAGCGGCGTCACGCTGCCGAAGGCGTAAGTTGCCCGAAAAACCGCCGGCATCCCCTGCCGGCGCTGCTCACCGCACATAGTCCGGTTCCCAAAATACTCCTGGAGTGACGAGGCCGCTGGCTTCGTCCAAGGCGGCGTAAATCCGCACGCGTAGATCTAATGGCGCGAAATCGCCCCATACTATCGGCTCGGAGAAGTGCGCAGAACGTAAACCAGGCAGCTTCGCCTGGAAGTTTTGTTCGTTCAATGCAAGCGAAATCGATGTCGGCACGGCCAATCCCTTCAGCATTGCCGGTGTAAAAGGCAAACCGTCAAAGCAGGTGATGACCTCGTCTGATTCGAACGTGACGGTTGCCTCGACGCGTGTGCGGATGGAGTAGGCACGGCATCACCTCACCACGGTTTGGCATCGGACCTTGAAATGCTGTTGACGACTGCAGCCGGCGCAGCGCTAGATCAGTTGCGCCATCAGCGTCAGCAGCGAGACGGCGCCGGCCACGCCCAAGGGCGGGCGGCTGGCCGGCGTCAGGAGACTTCGCGCGCCAGGCTCGCCGTCGGGCGCTGTTCGGCGGCCTGCTGCTGCGCCAGCCGGTCGCGTAGCGCGCTCAGGTCGGCCTCCAAGTGCGGGATGGTTTCCAGGCGCTGGTGGGCGCGCGCCAGCGCCGCGCCCAGCAATTCGCTGGCGCGCCGCTCGCGCGCCTTGTCGTGGCTGACCAGCGCCAACCGGTCTTCGAGGCGGGCGGCGGCGCCGGCCGTGGCGGCCTGCGCCGCCGCCATCGCCTGCAGGCGGCCGGCCTGGGCGCCAATGGTGTCGAGCTGGCGCAGCGTGATGCGCGCCAGTTCGGCGTTCTTGCGCTGCTGCTCGGCCAGTGCCGCCTCCAGCGCGGCGCGCGGCACGGCCACCGCGGCGGCGTCGGCGCTGGCGCCGCGCTCGCGACGCAGCGCGCGCCACAGGGTAAGCAAGCGGGCCGCAAGGCTGCTGCCGGGGAGGTTGTCGTTAACGGTGGCGCTGTTGCGTGCGGTGGTGGCGGTCATGGCATGGCTCCTTCGGTCCGTTGGCGCGCACACACTTGCGCGCGGCATTGCCCAGCGTGGTCGGCGCGGCGCCGGCCGGGTTCTGTGCATGTTGGGAACATCTGCTGCGCGGCGGATTGGGGCCGAAGGGGTAACACGGTTGCCGCGCGGGGAGGGCGGCGGAACGGGCTGGGTAACACGGGTCTCGGCAACGGGGCGGGGGGCGAGACCGACAGGCCGGCGCGGGCGCCTCATTGCTTGTCATAGTCGAAGCATAGCGATGAAATTCCTTTTGCGCAACTAATTTCCGTCGCAGTGTGGCGCTGCCGCGCTATATCGATATGCAAAACCCCGTATGGCATGTCCGGCAGGGTGAAACGCGTATCGATAGCGTGCCGGGGGGGGGGGAACAACGGAAGTTTCTTTGGCTCCCACCCCTAGGCCTCGCACCTCCCACGCCGC